>NZ_BAAAEH010000027.1:0-36436 GCF_039522915.1 Sphingomonas oligophenolica | reverse complement strand
TCTTGAATCAATACCCAGCGCCCTTGGCAACCCTTCGCGAGTCATCCCCTCAGGGACTTGGTATTAGCGTGATTCTACGGCCTAGTTAACCATAGCCCCGGCGGATAGCACCGGCTCGACGCTGCCGACTCGGTGCCGTCCGGGAGACCATCGATGCTGCAGCGGGAACTGAGCCTGAACGGCGCTTCGGGCGTGACGTTGTTCGGAGTCGGCGGGGCCGGCTGCAACGCAGTCTCCCGGCTTTTTCGCCAGTCCGGATCCGGCATGAAGATCATCTGTGCCAACACCGACGTTCAGGCGCTCCGGGCCGCACCCAGCGCGTGCCAGCTCCAGCTCGGCCGTCGGCTCACATCGGGGCTTGGCGCGGGCGCGAGGCCCGAGATCGGCCGTGCCGCCGCGCAGGAGGCGCTGACCGAAATCAATGCCGCCCTCGAGGGCAGTGCGCTGTGCTTCATTGCCGCCGGCCTCGGCGGCGGCACCGGGACCGGCGCAGCGCCGGTGATCGCGCGCGCCGCTCGCGACCGTGCGATCCTGACGATCGGCATCGCGACGAAGCCGTTCGCATTCGAAGGCACGCGCCGTGCCCGGACAGCTGCCGCCGGGCTGATCGAATTCCAGGACAGCGTCGATGCGCTGGTCGTCGTCTGCAACGAGAATCTGTTCCGGGTCGCCGGACGCGAGACGACCTTTCGCCAGGCGCTCGACCTCTCCGACTCGATCGTCTCCGACAGTGCGGCCGATTTCGCCGCGCTGATCGCCGGGCCGGCGCTGAAACGGGTGACGATCGCCGATATTCGCGCGATCCTCGATTCGGGCGGCAGGACAGTGATCGGCTATGGCGAACGCTGTGCCGGCAGCGATCGCGCCACGCTCGCGGCCGAGTCGGCACTGCGCAATCCCCTGCTTGAAGACGTACCACATGGCGCAAGGCGATTGCTCGTGACGATCGCCGGCGGCAGCGATCTCGGCCTGTTCGAGGTCGAGGAAGCAGTCGAATATCTGCGCGGGCATGTCCATTCCAGCGTTGATCTGGTCTGGGGCTCAGTGATCGACCCGGCGCTGGAGGGGCGCGTGCGGGTCGGCATCACCGCAGCGGGCCTGCCGGAACGTGACCAGCCCGCCGTGGCGCCGCGTGCCCGATCGCCGGTGGCTCGGGCGCGGCTGGAACCACCGGCGCCTGCAATTGCGGTCGCGCCTATTTGGGTGCCGGCGGTGCCGGTCGGGTACGACGCTTCGCCAGTGATGGTTGCAATGTGCGAGCCCGCAGCGGTGGCCGCGCCGGCGCTGGCCGCAGTGGCACACGTCATTCTGGCCGATGAGGCAGAGCCGATTATCGCCGAACCCGAATCCGGTCGCGCGCCTTTGGTTCTGACCAGCACCTATAGTCTGGACCTCGACATCGTCGCGGATAACCCCGTGTCGACGGTGCCGATCCGGTCGCGTGCGCGCTCCGCCAGCCTGGTCGACCGGATCTATTTCGCGGTGCGCGCGCTCAAGCGCCGCGGTCCCCGGTCGCGCCCGGCGATGATCCGTCGCCGCGGGCCGCGCGAGATGCACATTGCCTGGGGCAATGCCCAGCCCAGCTAAAATGTCTCGGAGGTCAGGCCGTCAATGGTCCTGTCTTCGTATCACAGCGTGACGCCGCGCTTCCAGATCGTAATCTCGCGCTCGTCATTGCGCTCGGCCGCGGTCTCCTCGCCCGAGGCGATCCGCCGGATCGTATCCAGCAAGGCGTCGGCGACCGACTCCATGCCCTCGCCGAGTACCCGGCCCGCGTTGAAATCGATCCAGCCCGGCTTGCGCTCGGCAAGCGGCGTGTTGGTGGCGATCTTGATCGTGGGCACCGGGAAGCCGAGCGGCGTGCCGCGCCCGGTGGTGAACAGGATCACGGTTGCGCCAGCGGCGGCGAGCGCGGTCGAGGAAACCGCATCATTGCCGGGCGCCTCAAGCAGGGTCAGCCCGCGGCGCCTGACCCGTTCGCCGTAACGACGCACGTCAGTGACCACGGCGTGGCCGGCCTTCTGCACGGCGCCGAGCGATTTCTCCTCCAGCGTGGTGATCCCGCCGGCGATGTTGCCTGGCGACGGATTCTCCGAGACCGGCTCGCCATGGTCTGTGAAATAGCGTTTGAAGTCGTTGACCAGCGCGCCGATGCCGTCGAAAATCTCTTCGTCGGCGGCACGGTCCATCAGCAATTGCTCGGCGCCGAAAATCTCCGGGATCTCGGTCAGGATGGCGATGCCACCCGCCTCGGTGACGGTATCGCTCATCAGGCCGACCAGCGGGTTGGCGGTCAGCCCCGAAAAGCCGTCCGAGCCGCCGCATTTCACCCCCAGCACCAGATCGGAGAGCGGTACGTCGGTCCGCTCGGCGAGCGCAGCCTCCTCGACGAGCGCATCCACGATCGCGAGGCCTTCTTCGATCTCGTCGCCGGCGAATTGCGCCGCCAGCGTCCTGATCTTCCCGTGCACCGCCGGATCGATCTCGGCGAGCAGCCGGTCAAGCTGGTTCGATTCGCAGCCCAGCCCGAGCAGCAATACGCCGCCAGCATTGGGATGGGATGCCAGCGCAGCCAGCACCGAGCGCGTCCCGTCGAGATCGTCGCCGAGCTGCGAGCAGCCGAACGGATGAGTCAGCGCGTGGACGCCGTCGATCCGCCCGGCATGGCGCTCGCCGGCGCGCTCGGCGATCTTCTGCGCGGTACGCGCGACGCAGCCGACGGTCGGAATCACCCAGATCTCGTTGCGCGTGCCGACCCTTCCGTCGGCGCGGCGATAGCCGGCAAAGCCGGGGCGCGGCGTGGCGGCTCGGGCGGCGCTTTTATGGGGATGCCAAGAATAGGCGCCGCTCGCTTCGAGTGCGGTCGACACATTATGGGTGTGCACCCGGTCGCCGGGAGCGATCGGCCTGGTGGCGCGGCCGATCGGGAAGCCGAATTTGAGCACCGGCTCGCCCGGGGCGATCGCGTGCAACGCCACCTTGTGGCCGCGCGCAACGGCCTCGTTCAGGGTCACCTGGGTGTCGCCGACAGTGGCGATCGTGCCGGCGGCGAGGTCGTCAAGTGCGGTCGCGACGCCGTCTTGTGGGGCCACGCGAAAGAGTGACGGGTTCATCGGGGAGGGGCTCATCATATCTCCGGCCTCGCGGCCTATTGCAGGTTCACGAACGCGCCGCCACCGCCACTGCTCGGCCGATCCCCGCCGATGCCTGTGATCAGGACTGCCTTGCCGTCGAGCGGCTTCATCCAAACCCCTATCGCCGCGATCGCGGCGCGGGCTTGCGGGCGATACCCTCAGACCAGCCGAGATCCATGCTGATTGCCTTTGCCGTGCCGCGGACATCGTCCGACAGCGCCTGCATCCGATCGTCGGCCATATATTGCGCGGCGCTCGATACGCTGATCGCAGCGACGATCCGCCCGCTCACATCGCGGATCGGCGCGGCGACGCAGCGGATCAGATCCTCATTCTCCTCGAGATCGAATGCCCGGCCGACCGCGACATAATCGCGCATCCGCTCTTCCCATACTGCATAATCAGCGGGCGGAGAGCCGGCGGCGCGATCCTCGTCGAACAGCTTGCGCCAATGGGCTGCGTCGTCATCGAGCAGCAGCGCCTTGCCGAGGCCGGTCGAGGTGAGAGGCCGGCGATCGCCGACCCGGCTGCTGATCTCAACCCGGCGGCGCCCGGGGATTTTGTCGAGATAGAGCGCTCGCTCGTTGTCGAGAATGCCGAGATTCACCGTATCCTCGGTCGAGGCGGCGAGCTCTTCGAGATGCGGCCGCGCGACCTGGACGACATCGGTCTGCTGCTGGGCAATAAAGCCGAGTTCGAGCAGCTTGGGCCCGAAATGGTAGCCGAGGCGCGGCACGAAGGTCAGGTAGCGTCGATCGATCAGCGCGGTCGCGAGCCGATGCGTGGTGGACCGCGTCAGACCGAGCCTGGCGGCGAGCTCGGCAAGCGTGATCGGACCGTCGATGACTGCATCGATCACGTCGAGCCCCCGCAGCAAGGTCTGGCTGCCGGGCTGCGATTTACTGTCGCTGCCCGATTCCGCCTTTTCGGCCAAATCAGCATTTGACGGAGCGTTTCTCATCTAATAATATTCTTTCCCATAATATGGAACTTAACTAGCAACATTTGTGAGAGAGGGATGCGGCGCCTTGCAACATGACCCGCCATGGGCGGTGTGGTTGCGTACCAAATACTGGTACGCGGTGCCTATAGGCTATTGTGGCGGCGGCTCGGCGTTGACGCCTTTTCACCCTCTTGTCCTGGAGCCGGCATGACCTTGTCCCGCATCAAGCATGTCCGCGCCTTGGCGCTCGACAGACCGGGCTTTGGTGTCGAGCTGAACCGCGATATTCCGCTTCACCGCCCCTACACCCACTGAGGACCTTCTTCATGAAATTGCTGCGTTACGGCCCTGTCGGGCAGGAAAAGCCCGGTCTGCTCGACGCCAACGGGCGTATCCGCGATCTTTCCGGCCATATTGGCGATCTCGGGCCCGCCGAGATTTCGCGCGAAGGACTGGCGCGGTTGGCGACGATCGATTCGGAGACCCTGCCGCTGGTCGAGGGCAATCCGCGCTACGGCGTCCCGGTCGCGGGCAGCCGCAAATTCCTCGCGATCGGGCTGAACTTCGCCGATCACGCAGCTGAGTCCAACATGCCGATCCCGGCCGAGCCGATCTTCTTCACCAAGGCGATCACCTGCCTGCAGGGCCCGAACGATCCGGTGATGATCCCGCGCGGATCGGAGAAGACCGACTGGGAGGTCGAGCTCGGCGTGATCATCGGCACGCGCGCCTCTTATGTCACTGAGGCCGAAGCGCTCGATCATGTCGCCGGCTATTGCACGATCAATGATCTGTCGGAGCGCGACTTTCAGCTCAACCGCGGCGGCACCTGGGACAAGGGCAAGGGCTGCGACACCTTCGGACCGGTCGGCCCCTGGATGGTGACCGGCGACGAGGTCGGCGATCCGCAGAAGCTCGGCATGTGGCTCGAGGTCAACGGCAAGCGAGTCCAGAATGGCAACACCGCGACGATGGTGTTCGGCGTCGCCAAGCTGGTTTCCTATGTCAGCGAGTTCATGACGCTCGAACCGGGCGACATCATCAGCACCGGCACGCCGCCGGGCGTCGGGATGGGGCAGAAGCCCGAGCCCTGGTATCTCAAGGCCGGCGATGTCGTCACCCTCGGCATAGAGAAGCTCGGCGAGCAGCGCCAGCAGGTCGCAGCGTACAGCCCGAACGGGCCTGCTGCGTGACGATCTTCCTGGCCGTTTCGAGAGACGGACGGCGATCGTCACCGGCGGCGCCTCCGGGCTCGGCCGCGAGGTCGCGCGCCGGATTGTCGCCGGGGGCGGCCGTGTCGTTCTGTGGGACCTCCATGCCGAGTGGCTAAGCGAGGCAAAGGCCGAGCTGGATCGGCGTGGTGCGCGACAAGGGGGAGGCGCGGGTAACCAACCCGCGCCGCTTCATGCACGAACCGCTTTCGCCCCATCTGCCATCAATCCGCCGCGAGACGGAGCACGGTGGTCAGGCTTTGCATCACATAGTCAGTCAGCGATCCGCTCGGCTCGATCGCCCACTGAATGGGCGCGCCATGCAGCTGGGCGTCGAGAAGCCGTGCGACCTCCTCCGGCGGCAGGCGCAGGGGTGGCAGCCGCGCGAGGATCGCTGCGCGAAACAAGGCAAACCGCGCCCGTGCCAGCGCGTTGAATACGGGGTCGCGAATGTCCTCGCGCAGCCACAGAAGATGGTCCGCCAGCTCGGGGTCGGGATCGGCGTGGAAGCCTTCGGTCGCGGCGCGGTAGACAGCGAGCGTGGCGGCCTCGCCGCGCCCTTCGGGCAGGTCGGCGATCCAGCGCGCGAAGCGCTCATTATCCTGGGCGAAGGCGCGCTCGACGAGCGTCTTCTTGTCGCCGAAACGCTGCAGGAGCGTGGCCGGCGAAAGGCCGATCTCGGCGGCGATGTCGGCAAGCGTGAAGCCAGCCGGCCCGGCGCGCGCCATTATCGGCAGCGCCCGTTCAAGGATATCTTCGTCGCTGATCGATTTGCGTCTGGTCATCACCGCCGTGCCGCGACCGCGACCCAGGCCGCCAGACAGGCCAGCTTTTGCTCTTTCCGCCAGGGTTTGCCGACGGTCGTGCCAAGCGTCTTGAGGCGGGCGTCGATATCGGCCGATTCGAGGCCGAGTTGCTTCGACGCTGACTCCCCAAGCGACTTTTCGTCCATTTCCATAACGTCGATGCCGAGCCGCCCGAACGCGAATCTGAGGGCGTCGCGCACGGCGAGGCCCTCGGCAACGGGCGGGTGATCGGCAAAGGCGAGGCTATAGTCCAGGAGATCCGATATCCAGCCGGCGCGATTGACCAGCAGTGCCGCGACCACCGGCTCGCTTCCCGCCGTCCGCAGCGTGTCGATGATATCGCCAAGGCCGGCGGCCGCGCACATATCCTGTCGCCTGCGTCCTTCCGCGACCGCAGCCGCCGCCTGCGCCGAAGCGCCGCCGTCCGGACCTCGCGCCATTTCGGCGGCGACGTGATAAGGCTCCAGGGAGAGGCGGTCGTTCTCGGCGGCCGTTGCCAGAAACGACGACGAGACGATGCGAGGCTCGTTCCCATTCGTGGTGACGCCGACAACCACGCTGCCGCCTTTCAGCACCCGAAATCCGAGACCGACCGGGCCTGTCATTCGCTCCCCGATCGTGCGCGCGCCACCGCCGGCATGAGTCCGGGGCCCTGGTCTTCAAGGCCGAGCGCATTGGCAAGCTGCAGGGCGAGCGCGCGCCGGGCGGGGTCCCGGTGGATCTGGCAATAGCGCGCCCAGACGAGAAACCGCGCCTGTTCGTCCAGCGGCGGCCGCGCCGCGATTTGCGTCACTTGCGCATCGAACAGTCGCGGAAAGTCGGGAACACGGCCGTCGACATCGGTAAATCCATATTCTCGCGCAAGATCCGAGGCGAAGTGAACCAGTCCCGCCTTGCGCCCGGCGCACCCGTCGGCTGCCAGTGCGACTGCGGCACGGCCGACAAGGAGCGGGGTTTCGGACTCAGCGAAATAGGGATCCTTCGCGATGGCATCGCGCCAATTCTCCTCACTGACCCCAAAATGGTCGAGGACTGCCTCCGAACGCAGGAAGCCGGGCGACAAGGCGAGCGCGGTTACCCCGGTTCGGGTCAGTTCCATCGCCATCCCATAAGCGAGGCGCGCCAGCGATGATTTGACGAGATCGTAGAGGAGATGGCAGCGATACCCAGCGAAATGACCGTCGATCACTTCGATGATGAGGCCGTGATCGGCTTCCACCATGAGCGGCGCGAGATACCGGTTGGTGGTGACATGGCTGATGAGGGTCTGATCGAGATAGGCGTGCACCCTGGCGAGGTCGATCTCCCAGAATCTTCGTCCCCAGTCGATCATGGGATCAGCGCCCCAGATGCTGTTGACCAGCACATCGAGCCGTCCTGCCTCGCTGCGGACGCGGGCGGCGAGGCTCGCTACCTCCTCCTGACATATATGGTCGACACGCAGGGCGACCGCTCGACCGCCCGCCTTCTCGATCAACGCGACTGTTTCGTCGAGGGTTTCGGGGCGATCCATGCCCTTGGCATGCCCCAAGGCGCTGCGTCCCGTGCAATAAACGAACGCGCCGGCCTCGCCGAGCGCCCGCGCGATGCCGCGCCCTGCACCGCGCGTCGCTCCCGCGACCACGGCGACCTGCCCCGCCAGACTTTGTCCTCCGGTAGCCATCTCCGCCGCCCCTTCCGTGGCGATGTCGTAGGTTTTTTATAAATGATCGATCATTTATATGTCAAATGCCCGATCCTGTCACAAAGGGGGACGTCATGCGGGCGCGGAATTGCCCGATCGTAGCATTCGAGCTTTTACAGCTGGATCGCGTTCCAGCTCTTCCAGAGCATATAGGTTGCGACGACGAAGATCAGAGTTGCAAATACCGCATTGAGAAGGCCTTTTCTGGCGGCCAGCGCCCGGGACGCCCACGCCCCGATGAGGCCGCCAAATATGCCACCACCGATGAAGGCGGCTGCGAGCGGCCAATCGACAAGTCCCGACCAGGCATAGTTGAGCGAGGTCGTCAGCCCGAAAGCCGCCACGGCGACAAGCGACGATCCGACCGCGTAGGCGATCGGCATACCGGTCGATGCCATCAGGCCGGGGACGATGAGGAAACCGCCGCCGATCCCGAAAAAGCCGGAAAACAATCCCGTCGCAGCACCATAGCCGATTACCTTGGGTGCATTTTCGCGGTGACATTGCACATCGGCGTCGCCCGGGTTCCCGCGGCTGCGCAGCATCAGCACGCCGACCATGATCATCAGGATCGCGAACAGGGCCAGCAGCTTCTGGCCGTCAAACGCCTTGCCGATCGTCGAACCACCGAGTGCGCCAAGCACGCCGGCCGCCGCATACATGCCCGCGCATCGCCATTTGATCATGTGCCGGCGGGCGTGCGGGACCAGGTTGGCGCCTGCATTCGCCGCCACCGCAAGCGCGCTGGTGCCGATGGCGACATGCGGATTGGAGACGCCGACGAGATAGACCATCAGCGGCACCGCGAGAATCGAGCCGCCGCCGCCCACCAGGCCGAGCGTAAAGCCGACCAGACCGCCCGACAGGGCACCCAGGGCATATTGAAGGGTGGTCAGCACCAGTGGCCCCGCCGTCACAAAGCGTCGATCGGTATCTTGAGGTAGCGCACGCCGTTCGCCTCGGGCTCCGGGAGCCGGCCGGCGCGCATGTTGACCTGCACCGACGGCAGGATCAGCCTCGGCATGTCGAGCGCCGCGTCGCGCGCGGTCCGCATCGTGACAAAGGCTGCCTCGCCGATGCCGTCATGGACGTGGACATTCTGGTCACGTTCGGCGCCGACCGTTGTCTCCCAGACATAGGAATCGCGGCCAGGCGCCTTGTAATCGTGGCACAGATAGAGGCGCGCTTCACGGGGTAGCGAGAGCAGGCGCCGGATCGATCGATAAAGCTGGTGCGCGTCACCGCCGGGAAAATCGGCACGTGCGGTTCCGAAGTCCGGCATGAAGATCGTGTCGCCGGGAAAAACCGCATCGCCGATCACATAGGCCAGGTCCGCCGGCGTATGCCCCGGCACGTGCAGAACCATTGCCGTGATCGAGCCAAGTGCGAAGGACTCGCCGTCATCGAACAGCCGGTCGAATTGCGAGCCGTCGCGCGGGAAGCCGTCGCCAGCGTTGAAGATGTCGCCGAACACCTCCTGCACGCGGGTGATGTCGCGACCGATCGCGATCATACCGCCCAATTTCTCCTTCAGATAGGGCGCGGCGGACAGGTGATCGGCATGCGCATGCGTTTCGAGGAGCCATTGTAATTTCAGGCCGTGCTCCTCGACATGGCGGACGATAGCGTCCGCGGATCGGTGACTGGTCCGGCCTGACGCGGGATCATAGTCCAGCACCGAGTCGATGACAGCCGCCGCGCCGGTCGCCGGGTCATGGACGACATGACTCGCGGTAAAGGTCGCCTCGTCGAAGAAGGTCTTGACCATAGGCGCCCCCGCGCCCCTGTGATGGGCTTCGCTGACAATTCGGGAGGCCGCTTCGACCGCCTGATCAGTACGGATATCGTTGCCGGCCATCGAGCTCTCCGAAGGAATGTTTACTCGCTTACGGAAATCATATAAGTATGTAATCGTCTTGCGTCAATTGCAGCAGCGTGCGAGCCGGAGCCATGACCGACCAGACTCAGTTGCCACCCTTCCCGAGCATTACGGCGCCGCTTCGGCTTGGCGAGGCGGTTCCCGGCTTTACCGCGCGGAGCACACAGGGGCAGTTCTCGCTCGCCGATCTGCGCGGCCGCTGGGTAATGCTCTTCTCGCATCCGGCGGACTTCACGCCAGTCTGCACGAGCGAATTCGTAGCGATCGCAAGGGCCGCGGATCGCTTTGCCGCGCTCGACTGCGCGCTTGTCGCCTTGTCGGTCGACAGCCTCTTCTCGCACCTCGCCTGGATCCGGATGATCCATGACCGCTTCGATGTCAGGATCGAGTTCCCGATCATCGAGGACCCCGTCGATGGTCATTGCCCGCGCCTATGGGATGCTCGGACCCGATGCGCACGACGCCTCCGCGGTTCGGGCGAGTTATTTCGTCGATCCTGACGGCATCCTGCGCGCGATGACCTGCTATCCGGCCACGATCGGTCGATCGGTCGACGAGATGATCCGCATGGTTGCGGCACTCCAGCGCGTGCATGGCGGCGATGTCCTCGCGCCGGCGGGATGGACTCCGGGCGCGGACATGCTTCGGCGCCCGGGCGAGACGGTCGACGCCGTGCTCGGCGCGCCGGGCGCGGCCGATTGGTTCTATGCCACGGTCCCCGACGAGCCGGGCATATGAGCAACCATATTTCCGCCTTGGATCTCGACGCGACAGCCGAACTGCTGCGCGCGCTCGCGCATGGGGTTCGCCTGGAGCTGATGCGGACGCTGGTTGGTGGCGAACGCTCGGTCGGCGAGATCGAAGGAATCACGAAGATTGCGCAGCCGGGGCTGTCGCAGCAGCTCGCCATATTACGAAAGGCAGACCTTGTCCTGACACGGCGGGAAGCCAAGCAGGTCTTCTATCGTCTCAATCAGGCCCGGATCGCCGATGTGAGTGCCCTGCTCGATGCATTCGCCGGAACCGTCGCGCTGAGCCATGCGGAGATTGCCGCCGCGCGGCTGCGAAGTGGCGGCGGGGCGGCGGTTTTCGCGCGCATGGAGTAGCGGAGTTCACGTCGCGTCGCTGTGCAGCGGCACGTAGCGGCGCGCGCCCAAGCGCTTCGCCCCCGCATCACGCCCCGATCGGGCGGCTGGCGGAGCACAGCGCCTCTATCATCCGATATATCCTGGGATCGTGGAGACTGTAATGACGGGTCTGCTGTTCGCGACGAACGCGTACCGCGCCCGCTTCGCGAAGCACGGCGAGATGTTGCGATACGCTCGACTGCGAAAGCCCGGTGAACGCGACGAGCTCGCTCACCGAGGCCTCGCCTGCCGTCAGACGGCAGAGCATGATCAGCCGGTCGCGATTTGCCATGACGCGAAGCCGCTCGGCGATCTCGGCCGCGTTGTCATAGAGCGCCTTTGTGGCTTCACTGCTGATCATTTCGCGATCGTGGCGGGGCGGCCATCGTCGCGTAAGACGATGTAGATCGCCGGAATCACCAGCACCGTCAGGATCGTCGACGAGGCAAGCCCGAACAGCAGCGAGATCGCCAGGCCCTGGAAGATGGGGTCGGTAAGGATGACGGCCGCGCCGATCATCGCTGCCGCCGCAGTCAGCACGATCGGCTTGAACCGGATCATCCCAGCCTCCAGCAACGTGTCGCGCAGCGACTTCTCGGGACTCCGCGCATGCCGGATGAAATCAACCAGCAGGATCGAGTTCCGCACGATGATCCCGGCCAGCGCGATGAAGCCGATCATCGATGTCGCAGTAAAGGGCGCTGCGAAGATCATGTGGCCGATGACGATGCCGACAAGGGTGAGCGGGATCGGCGTCAGGATCACCAGCGGCAGGGTGAAGCTGCGGAACTGGCCGACCACGAGGACATAGATGGCGAGCAGCGCGACCATGAAGGCAGCGCCCATGT
This sequence comes from Sphingomonas oligophenolica, assembly GCF_039522915.1. Taxonomy (NCBI): domain Bacteria; kingdom Pseudomonadati; phylum Pseudomonadota; class Alphaproteobacteria; order Sphingomonadales; family Sphingomonadaceae; genus Sphingomonas; species Sphingomonas oligophenolica. Next base: position 24,804 of record NZ_BAAAEH010000027.1, on the reverse strand, counting down.
CGCGGAACGTCACCCAGGTGATCTCCCACTCGCCGTCCCACAACAGCGACGGCTTGCTTTCGTCGGTCGGCTGGCCGTTCATTCGGATCTCGGGCTTCACCAGGCCGTGCGCCTTCCAGTCGAACTTCCCGATCGCGGCATCGACCGCCATCAGCCCGTAGATCGGCGCCTCATAGGCGCCGGCAAGTTCCGCCGTGATCATGTCCGCGGCACGTCCGTCGCGTCGGAACAAACTGTGGCTTCCCCGAGTCAGCTGCGCGTCGACGATCTGTCCCAGTTCGATCAGTTGCGGTCCAGACGCGCCCTGCGTCGCCGCGACCGGGGTCGAGGCGAGCGCGGCGGACCAGCTGCGCTGCGACTGATCGAGTGCGATCTCGATCGGCAGGGGATCGCGGCCATCGCCGCGCGGCGCATAGCCTATGGTCTGCGTTCCCATCAGCGCGCCGATGCTGTCGAAGACCTGCCGTTCCGAGAGGCCATAGGAGTCGAGCTTGGCGCGGTCGGGCGTCAGGCGCAGTTCGGGTCGAAGTCGGCCGAAGCTGTTGTCGACGTCGACGATGTACGGAACGCTCCGGAAGATCTGCTCGACCTGCGCCGCGGTCGCCCGGCGCGACGCTTCGTCCGGACCGTAGATCTCGGCGAGCAAGGTCGCGAGCACGGGGGGGCCCGGTGGCGTCTCCACCACCTTGATCGATCCGCCCGCCGGCAGCGCGACCGATTTCAGCCGATCACGCAACGCAACAGCGATCGCGTGGCTCGACCGCGAACGATCGCCCTTTGCCTTTAGCGTCACCATCAGGTCGCCCATTTCGGGCTTGTCGCGCAGGAAATAATGGCGGACCAGGCCGTTGAAGTTGAACGGCGCCGAGGTGCCGACATAGGCCTCCATCGCCGTCACCTCGGGCAGGCCGCGCGTCACCGCCGCCGCTTGCTCAAGCACGCGCGCCGTCCCCTCCAGGCTCGTGCCCTCGGGCATGTCGACGACGAGCTGTACCTCGGACTTGTTGTCGAACGGCAGCAACTTGACCGTCACCGCCTTGAAATAGAACATCGAGCAGGCGACCAAAGTAGCGACCCCGACCGCGATCAGGAAGGTCCGCGCCGATTTGCGGCTGCCGATCACGCGGCGCGCGACGCGACCATAGAGCGTGCCGAGCTTGCCGCCATGCGCGTCGGCGTGGTGCCCGTCGCCAAGCGCCTTCCGAGCGAAGCGGACCATCAGCCAGGGCGCGATGATCACCGCCACGAAGAAGGAGAAAACCATCGCCGCCGAGGCGTTGATCGGGATCGGCGCCATATAGGGGCCCATCAGCCCCGACACGAACAGCATGGGCAAGAGTGCCGCGACCACGGTGAGCGTCGCGACGATCGTCGGATTGCCGACCTCGGCAACGGCGTCGACCGCGGCGTCCACCCGGGTTCGGTCGTCGGCCATCGCCCAGTGGCGGGCGATGTTCTCGATCATCACGATCGCGTCGTCGACCAGGATGCCGATCGAGAAGATCAGCGCGAACAGGCTTACCCGGTTGATGGTGAAGCCCATCACGTTGGACGCGAACATCGTCAGCAGGATCGTGGTCGGGATGACGATCGCCGTCACCCCGGCCTCGCGCCAGCCGATGGCAAAACCGATCAGGATGACGATCGAGACGGTCGCGAGCGCGAGATGGAACAGCAGCTCGTTCGCCTTCTCGTTGGCGCTCTCGCCATAGTTGCGCGTGACCGTGACCGTCACGCTGTCGGGAATGAGGCTGCCCTTGAGCGCCTCGACGCGGTCGACGATCGAACTGGATACCGTCACGGCATTGGCGCCGGCCCGCTTCGCGACGGCAAGGCTGACGGCGGGCGCCATCGCCCAGCCGCCATCCCCGGCGCGCGCCCAGCGCCACGAATGCGCCTGGTCCTCGCCCGGCCCCTGCTCGACCCGCGCGACATCACGCAGATAGACGTTCTCGCCCCGTATCGAACGGACGGTCAGCAGCCCGACATCCTCGGCACCCTGCAGCGTGTGCCCGGCAATCACGGTCACGGCGTTTCCGCCCTCGCGCACGTTCCCGGCGGGGAAGGTCCGGTTGGCCTGGCTGGCGGCCTCGATCACCGCGCCGAGCGGCACGCCGTACAAGGCGAGGCGGGCTGGATCAGGCGCGATCCTGATGCGCTCCTGCTGGCCGCCGACCACCGAGGTCAGGCCGATATTGTCGACCTTCGCCACTTCGGTCCGGAGGCGCGAGGCAAGCGCGTAGAGCGACTGATCAGTCCATTGCCCCGGCGCGCCGGCCTTCGGCGTCAGCGTCAGCACGACGATCGGCACGTCGTTGATGCCGCGTACCGTCACCTTGGGCGGCGGAATGCCGACCGGGATCCGGTCGATATTGGCCGCGATCTTCTCGTTGATCCGCGTCGCGGCTGCCTCCGGGTTGGACCCGACGAGGAACCGCGCCGTCACCAGCACGCCATTGTCCTCAGCCTGGGTATAGACATGCTCGACGCCGTCCACGCTCTTGACGATCGTCTCGAGCGGCTTGGCGACGAGTTCGACGGCGTCGCTGGAAGCGAGCCCGGGCGCCGCCACCTGGATGTCGACCATCGGGACGCTGATCTGCGGCTCTTCCTCGCGCGGGATCGTCATCGTCGCGATCAGGCCGACGAGGATCGCCGCCAGCAGCATCAGCGGCGTCAGCGGCGATCCGATCGTCGCGCGGGTCAGCCGCCCCGATATGCCGAGGCTCATCGCGGCGCCGTCCCGGCCACCAGCATGTCGCCCTCGCCGACGCCCGAGAGGATCTCGATCCTGCCCGGCTCCACCGTCGATGCGATCTGTACGGGCACCGTCGAAAGCTGCCCGTCCTTCGCCACCACCGTTACATAGTCGATCCCGTAACGGGTCGTGACGAATGTTCGGGGAACGATCAGTGCCTGGCGGGTGCCGATCGCGACTCTCGCGGAAACGCGGCGGCCGATCAGCGAGCCGTCAAGACCCGGTGCCGCGACATCGGCGGTGATCTGCCCGGCCTGTACTGAGGGGTAGAGCTTGGTGACGGCACCGCTCACGCCGTCGGCGAGAACCCGAGAGCCGACATGGACCTTGCCCGCAAGCGATTCGGGCAACTCGAATCGCAGGACGAGCGGCCCCGCGGTGATCCCGGCGATCGACATGCCCGGCGTGACCGCCGATCCGGCGGGGATGTCGGCGGTCAGCACGCGTCCATCGGCGGGTGCGACGACTGCCCCCTGGCCGGCAACCGCGCCAACCGCGGACTGCTGCGCGCGGGCGGCGCCGACCTGGGCACGAGCCGCCGTCGCGGCGGCCTGGGCCTGGTCGAGCCTGGCTTTTGCATAGACGCCATTGTCGTAGAGATAGCGAATGCGTGCGAGGTCCGCCTGAGCCTGGACCGCCTGCGCCTGGGCGGCCGCCGCCTGAGCACCATAGGCGCTGCCCTCATAGGCAAGGCGGGTATCGACGATGCGCCCGATCACCTGACCCTTGCGCACCATGTCGCCCTTTCGGACGCTGAGGCTTTCGAGCACGCCCGGAATGCGCGCCCGCGCATCGGCACGGTCGGTGGTCGTGATCTCCGCACCCACGTCCTTCCATTCGGCCGTCTCGACGGCGCGAAGGGCGAGGCGGGGCCCCGCGGGGGAGGCGACCCGCACCGTGTCCGGCGAGTCCTTGCTGCTGCATGCGCCGAGCGAAAGAGCCGCCGGCAAGGCGAGCATCGATAGAATGCGGTGTCTGACCATCGTCGATCCTCAGTGACCGAAAGCGATGGGCAATCTCGCACGCTGCCAGGCGGAAAACCCTCCGGTTATATGCGTATCGACCGGAGCACCGGCTTTCGCACATTGTTCGAGGGCCATGGCCGAGCGTCGGCCTGCGGCGCAGTTCAGGACCAGCAGTTTACCGTTCGTTTCGGGCAGGAGGGCAGGATCGAATCGCGATAAGGGAAGATTTGCGGCCCCGGGGATGTGCCCGGCGGCGAATTCGTCGGGCTCACGGACATCGACGACCATAGCCGCGCCATTGTCCAGCAGCCGCTTGAGGTCGTTGACCCCAATTTCCCGAGCGATCGCCTGCTTTCCGAAACCGAACATCGTCAGAGCCTTTCAATTTAATGATTGCGTGTATCGTGTAAGTGTAATATTCGTCAAGCACAATCAGTTTGGAGAGAGCCGAGATGGCGCAATCGCAGATCATCGTACTGGGCGCCGGACTCGGCGGGACGATCGCCGCCTATGAGGTTCGCGCGGCCCTCAAGGGAAAGGCCGACGTAACCGTTGTTTCCAGCTCGGAGGACTACTGGTTTGTCCCTTCGAACCCTTGGGTTGCTGTTGGCTGGCGTGAACCCGAGGCGATCAAGGTCCACCTGCCCCCGGTGATGGCCAAGCACGGCATCGGCTTCACCGCGGTCGGCGCGGCCCGCGTCCATCCGAAGGAAAACCGGCTCGAACTCAATGACGGCTCATCTCTCAATTACGACTATCTCGTAATTGCCACGGGGCCCGATCTCGCTTTTGACGAGATTCCCGGCTTTGGCCCGGCCGCCAACACGCTCTCCATCTGCCAGACCGACCACGCTGCCCACACTTTCACCCGCTTCGAGGAGCTTTGCGCCGACCCCAAGCCGATCGTCGTCGGCGCGGTGCAGGGTGCCTCCTGCTACGGTCCCGCTTACGAGTTCGCGATGACGCTCGACACCGAGCTCAAGCGCCGCAAGATCCGCGACCGCGTGCCGATCACCTTCGTCACGCCCGAGCCCTATATCGGCCATCTCGGCCTCGACGGTGTCGGCGACACCAAGGGCCTGCTCGAAAGCGAGATGCGCGACCGCCACATCAAGTGGATCACCAACGCGAAGGTGACGAGCGTCGATCCCGGCGTGATGCATGTCGAGGAGGTCGACGAGGACGGCAAGACCAAGCGCACCCATGATCTGCCGTTCGGCTTCTCGATGCTGCTTCCCGCCTTCCGGGGTGTGCCGGCGGTGCACGGAATCGAGGGCCTGACCAATCCGCGCGGCTTCATCCTGATCGACAAGCACCAGCGCAATCCCGCCTTCCCCAACATCTTCGCGCTCGGAGTCTGCGTCGCGATCCCGCCGGTTGGCCCGACGCCGCTGCCGGTCGGCGTGCCCAAGACCGGGTTCATGATCGAAAGCATGGTGACCGCGGTCGCCAGGAATCTGCGCGAACTCCACACGGGGGGCGAGGCAAAGCACGAGGCGACCTGGAACGCGATCTGTCTCGCCGATTTCGGCGACGGCGGCGTTGCGTTCGTCGCCGAGCCGCAGATCCCGCCGCGCAACGTCAACTGGTCGTCCGAGGGCAAATGGGTGCACCTCGCGAAGATCGGCTTCGAGAAATATTTCCTCCGCAAGATCCGCAAGGGCGAGAGCGAGCCCTTCTACGAGAAGCTCGCGCTCCATGTCCTCGGCGTGAAGAAACTGCGCTTCTGAACCACCATTCGAACAGGAGAATTGCCATGAACCTAGATCGTGCCGTGCTGGCCTTTGCCGGCCTCGTCGTCCTCGCCGGGTCGATCCTGTCGGTGACCGTCAATCCGTGGTGGATCGCGCTGTCGATCTTCGCCGGGGCCAATATGCTGCAGGCGAGCATCACCGGCTTCTGCCCGGCGGCGATTGTTTTCAGATCGTTCGGGATACGCCCCGGCAATGCGTTTCGCTGATCGCGACCGATGATCGTCCGTTGCCTGCCGGCCGTCGGCCTGGCGCTGCTCGCGGTGGCGCCCGCGTCGGCGCAGAGCCTCGATGACGTGATCGCCGCGGCCATGGCGCATTCGCCCCAGCTCGCCGCGGCGAAGGCGCGCGAATCCGCGGCCGAAGCGAGGCTTGATGGTGCCCGCGCCGAACGCGGCCCGTCACTTCGGGTCGAAGGCCAGGTCGGTGTTGGCAGGCTCGACCCGCAAGGCTTTTTCGGGCTGTCGGCGGATAATGTGACGCCGCGCTCGGCCCAGGCGGTCGCCGAATTCCCGATCTGGACCGGCGGCCGTGTCGCGGCGGCCGAGCGCCAGGCCGGCGGCGGGCGCGATATCGCGCGGTTGGAAACCGCCGCGCTGATCCTGGATTTGCGGGTTCAGGTGACCCAGGCCTATGCGAGCGCGCTTGCCGCGCACCAGCTCGTCCAGCGCTACGAGCATTTGCAAGCCTCGCTCGACGAGGTCGTCCGTCAGGCAGGGCTCCGCTTCAAGGCGGGCGAAGGCACCAGCACCGAGACCGCGCAGGCGCAAGCGCGCCGCGCCGAGGCCGCGGCTGGCCTCGCCCAGGCACAGGGCCAGGTCGCGGCGGCGAATGCGCGGCTGGCCGCGCTCGCCGGCATGACGGTCGCAGCCCCCGCAGGATTGCCCGAGCCGCCGGCCACGCCGCTCACCACCGACGACGCGGTCAATCGCGCGATCGCCGGCAACCCAAGGCTCCAGCAGGCGCAGAAGGCGACTGATGTGGCGCAGGGTCGTGTCGACGCAGCGCGCGCAGAGCGCCTGCCGACGATCGGTGCCTTCGCCGAAGCGGCCACGGTGCGAGACCAGTTCTTCCCCGGCTACAAGGCCAATTCCGCGACGGTCGGCCTGCGGGGGCGATGGACGCTGTTCTCAGGTGGTCGCAATGCCGCCAGCATTCGTGCGGCCAGCGCCGATGTGACCGCCAGCGAGGCCGACGCGCGCGGTGCGCGCCTGGCGGTCGAAGAGCAGGCGGTCGAGGCCTTCGAGGCGGTGCGCACGGCACGCGCCGTGCTCGAGGCCGCCCAGGCCCGCGTCGCCGCGACGGAGGCGGCGCTTGGCGGCACGCGGCTCGAAGTGAAAGTCGGCGCCAAGCCGCAGCTTGCCCTGCTCGACGCGGAACGCGAGGCGATCGAGGCCGAAAGCATGCGGATCAGCGCCGAGGGCCAGCTTATCGTCGCCAGCTATCGGCTGCGCGCCATCGCCGGCATGGACTGATCGACCTCGGACCTGCAAAGAACGCTCAGTACGCGCCGACACCATGGCGGATTCAGTTTCCGGAGACCTGCTTTGTTCAAGGCAATCGCCCTTTTCCTCGCGCTCGGCCTCTCGGCCATCGGCTCCGTCACTGCCGCCGCGACCCCGGCGACCGACGTGATGAACGCGCCTGTACCGCCGGGCTATTACGTTCTCCAGAAGGTCGTTTATCAGAATGACGGCGGCGGCCCGGATGACCGCGCCTATTTCGTGCGGCTGCTCCATCATCTCTCCGCGCATATCGAGGCGACTAACGGGCAGGTCGAGATCAGGGTCGTCAGCTTCGCTGCGGGCATCAAGCTGTTCCAGATGGCGCGGACTGACGCGCCGCTCGCCAAGGCCCTGGACGAACTGCGCGCCAAGGGCGTGCGCTTCATGATCTGCCGCAACACGCTCAAGGGCATGGGGCTGACCCCTGTCGATCTCTACGGCGTTCGGGATGAGGACGTCGTGCCGAGCGGCGTCGCCGAAATCGCGAGACTGCAAGGCATGGGTTTTGTCTACATCCATCCCTGACGCGCGCGGCAGTGCACTCGGCACAATGGACGGATAGGGATGGTGGCGCCAACCATGCGCGCAGCTGCAATGATCGCGGGCGGGGCCGCGCTGGTCACGTTGGGGGTCGGCGTCGGTCTTTCGGTGTCGAAAGCGCCGGTTCCGTCGCGCACCGACGCGAAGCCGTTCGAACCGCCGCCGGATACGGCCATCCCCGACAATGAATTCGGCAAGGCGGTGAAGCTCGGCCGGGAAATCTTCACGGACACGCGCCGCGCCGTGCCGCAATTTGTCGGAAACGATCTCTCCTGCTCGAACTGTCATCTCGATGCCGGACGCCGCCCGAACGCCTCGCCGCTCTGGGCCGCCTACGGGCTCTATCCGCAATATCGGGCCAAGAATGGCCATGTGAACAGTTTCGCGGAACGCCTGCAGGAGTGTTTCAGGTACAGCATGAACGGGCGGATGCCGCCCGCCGGGGACCGCACCCTCGTCGCCCTGGAGAGCTACGCGACCTTCCTGGCCAGGGGCGCCTCGATCGGCGTGATGCTGCCGGGTCAGGGTTTCCTGAAACTGCCCAAGGCCGCGCGCGCGCCCGATTACGAACGGGGTCGAGCGGTCTATGCCGAAAACTGCGCGCAGTGCCACGGGGAGGACGGTGGCGGACTGAAGGTCGATGGCAAGACAGCCATCCCGCCGCTCTGGGGCGGCAGGTCATTCAACTGGGGTGCCGGGATGGCCCGCACCCCGAACGCGGCAGGGTTCATCAAGGCGAACATGCCGCAGGACCGGCCTGGCGCCCTGACCAGCCAGCAGGCCTGGGACGTCGCGGCCTATATCGACGGCAAGCCACGGCCGCAGGATCCGCGCTATGCCGGATCGGTCGAGGCCACGCGCCGGCAATTTCACGAGGGTGGCCAATCGGCCTACGGAACGACAGTCGATGGCGTTCTGCTCGGTGGCGACGGACCGCCGGAAACAACGGGATTGAAATAACGCGCTGCCGCGCAGACGATAGTGCCAACAAGGAGGTGGGCATGGGCCTGTATTCGGAGCGGATCTTTCCCTGGTTCCTCGAAAGGGCGCTTGATTCGCCCGAAATCGGGGCACACCGCGCCAGGCTGATCGCTGGTGTCGCGGGCGATGTCCTGGAAATCGGGTTCGGCACAGGTGCCACTCTTCCCCATTATGATCGCGCCGCGGTGACATCCCTGGCGGTCGTCGAGCCGTCGTCCGGCATGAACAGACGGGCGCAGGCGCGCATCGACGCGCTTGGCTGGCCGGTGAGGATCGAGGCCCTGGCCGGAGAAAATCTTCCCTTTGCCGATGCGAGTTTCGACCATGTGGTGGTCAGCCTGACGCTGTGCACCGTCGCCGACCCACCGCGCGTGCTCACCGAGATCTGGCGCGTGCTCCGTCCGGGCGGGAGCTTGCACTTCTTCGAGCATGTCGCGAGCACCGATCCGGGTCGGCGCAAATGGCAGGACCGCTTCAATCCACTTCAGCGGATCGTCGGTGTCGGCTGCAACCTCAATCGCGACACCGTCGCCTCCATCCGCGCCGCCGGCTTCTCGCTGGGCCAGGTCGAGCAGCAGATCGAACCCGCCTTCCCGTTCGCCGCCTATATGCCGATCGTCGAAGGCGTGGCGCACAAACCCGCCCCGCCCGCCAAAGGGCAGGACAGCGGCCCGATCACGCGCTGATCCTGACGGCGCGCTGCACCAGCTCGGGCACCGCGGCGTGGCGCGGTAACGGCCGAAGCTGCCCGCACAATCCCGGCCCTTGCCGAGGCGCGCGCCATATGGCCGACACGCCTCGGCGGGTGGACGTGCCCAAAAGCCGGGTCTACGGCGTTGGCGCCGGTCCGCGAGAGCCATGAAGAAGTCAAACACCCTCCTGTTTCTTGCAAGCCAGCGGCGTCGATTGCGATCGAGCGAAACGGCGCTCATCGGTCTGGCGGTGCTGGTGGGCCTCTGTGCCGGATTGATGACTCTCGCCCTGGCCGGCGCCGCGCATCTGCTGCAGAACATTCTCTACGGCGTCGGCATCGATCGTTTGAGCGCTCTCTCCTCGATCTCGCCAGCTCGCCTGCTTGCGCTGCCCATCGGTGGCGGCTTGCTTGCCGCCCTTGGCTATTTCGTCCGCGCCAGGACAAGGGCGCCGGTCGACGTGGTCGAGGCGAATGCGCTCCACGGCGGTGTCATTCCGATCAAGGACAGCCTGCTGGTCTCGGCGCAGACATTGTTGTCGAACGGGGCCGGCGCCTCGGTCGGTCTCGAAGCGGCTTACGCCCAGATGGGTGGGGGTGTCGCCTCGGTCATGGGGCAATGGTTGCGGCTGCGTCGCAACGACCTGCGCGTTCTGGTCGGTGCCGGAGCAGGGGCTGCGGTGGGCGCTGCCTTTGGCGCGCCTTTGACCGGTGCTTTCTATGCCTTCGAGATCGTCATTGGAGCCTATACGCCGGCCGCGATCGCGCCCGTTGCCGCCGCCTGTCTGACGGCTGCGGTCACGATCAGGGCGTCCGGGATGCCTGCCTATCTGATTGCGTTGCCTAGCGCCCACGCCATCACCACGCTCGATTATTTCCTCTACGCGGCGCTCGGCCTGGTGTGTGCGGTCCTCGGCATCGCCCTGATGCGCGCCGTGACCACCATCGAACTGTGGGTGCGCCAATCATCGATCCCTGACCTGGTCAGGCCCGTGCTCGGGGGCTTCCTCCTGATTCCGATCGCCTGGATTTCTCCTCAGGCATTGTCGGCCGGGCATGGTGCGCTTCATCTGGATCTGACCGAGCAGGTGACCCTCGGCTTTCTCGTCACGATCTTTCTGCTCAAAATGGCGGCATCGGCGGTCTCGCTGGGGTTCGGCTTTCGCGGCGGCCTGTTCTTCGCGTCGCTGTTCCTCGGGTCGCTGGCCGGGCAAATCTATGCCGCACTGATCAGCCTGGTGCCGGGCGCGCCATCGGTGGACCCGACAGACGCTGCCCTGGTCGGCATGGCTGCCATGGCGGTGGCGGTCGTCGGCGGCCCGATGACGATGTCGCTGCTGGTCCTCGAGGCGACCCATGATTTCGCGCTGACGGGGACGGCAATAACCGCGGCGCTCTGCGCGAGCGCGCTGGCTCGCGAGAAGTTCGGCTTCTCCTTCTCGACCTGGCGGCTTCACACCCGTGGCGAAACGATCCGCAGCGCCCGCGATATCGGCTGGGTCAGGACGCTTACCGCAGGCAGGATGATGCGCCGGGAGCCTCCCACGGCGGATGACTGGATCACGATCTCCGAATTTCGCCGCCGCTTTCCGCTAGGCTCGGTGAGCCGCGTGGTTCTCACCAACCGGGAAGGCGCCTATGCGGGGCTGGTGCAGACACCGGCAGCCTATACGGTAACCGACGATCTCGATTCACCGATCCGGACGTTGGCGACCCTGACCGACAGCGCGCTGCGGCCCGAAGAGGATGTCGCCCACGTCATGACCATGTTCGAAGAGCTCGAGGCGGACGATCTTGCCGTCCTGGACGATAGCGGGAGGGTTCTTGGCACCGTCAGCGAGAAGTATGTGCGGCGGCGCTATTCAGGCGAAATCGAGAAAGCCCTGAAGGATATCTACGGCGAGGGTTGAAAATTGCTGTCCAAGGTGGTTCGACAGCTGCCGTCCCAAGCTGCGCGACCAATCGACGTCTCCGGTGGCGCGATGCGCGTGGAATTTGCCCAAGGAATGCCAAGGCCGTGAGGTTCGACCGTACTTCTCTCACACCGGTTGCCGTGGGAAGTCTGGTTGCGCTGGCGCTGCTGACCGGGGGCGCCCTCATTGGCGGCAACCTCTGGCCACGGGTGGTCAAGGTGGAGCAGAGGGTCGTTGCGCCGGCCATGAATGCGGCCGGATTTACGCCGGCGATCGAGAATCTCGGCGACATGATCGGCCGCAGCTGCCCCGCCATCGTCGCCATCCGGCAGGATGGCCAGGGGCCCGACAGTGCGGCCCAGGCGCCTTCCACGGGTCGAATGCGGCCAGCGAATCCGCCCGCCGCCGCCGCTCCCCGGACTGCTTCCGGGTTTCTCGCTTCGAGTGACGGCTATATTGTTACGGCCGCGGACAATCTCTCCGAGGCGGGGGATATTCACGTCCTCCTCAACGATGGCCGGGTTCTCGATGCGACGAGGGTCGGCTCGGACCCGATTTCCGGAATTGCCGTTCTCAAGATCGATGGATCGGGATTGGCCTTCCTGAAATTCTCGAACGCCAATTTTCCGCGGGTCGGTGACTGGGGGGCGGCCATTTCGTCGCCCAACGGGAGCGGCTGCGCGGCGGCCCTCGGTATGGTCGGCACCGACTCGCTGGCGGAGCAGGCCGCCCTGCGCACCTATGTCAGAATCCGGCCGACGCTGGATCAGTCGCTGGCAGGAGCGCCCCTCCTGAACCTCAATGGCGAGATCATTGGTGTGATCGGGCTCGGTGGGCCAGCGGAGGATCCTGACCGGCCAAGCTCGATACTGGCCGTCGGGACCGCCAGCCGGATCGTCAGCGGGCTCATGCGAAACGGCAAGCCCACCGAAAACCGGTTCGGCATCATTGCCGACGATCTTCCGCCGGCGCTGGCGACTCGCCTGGGGATCGATGGCCAGCGCGGTGCGGTGGTATCGCTTGTCGAGGCGGATTCGCCGGCCGACAAGGGGGGGCTTCGCGCTGGAGACCTCATTCTCGGCGTTTCCGGCTCCCCGGTGTCGGGTGCCTCGGAGCTGGCGCGCGCATTGGACACCTCTGCAGCAACGCTTTCGCTCGATGTCGTACGTGCGTCGAAGCGACTGACGATTACGCTTGCGCCCTGACCCGCCGCTACCGCCGTCAATATCAGTCATGGTCGAAGGGCGATCGCAAGCCCGCTGCTTATTTTCAGGCCTTTGCTGACGCATCGTGAAACGCTGAAAGCCGCTACCGTCCCCCTTCCCGAGGACCGGCATTTTCAGCGTTTCCCGCTTCCATGGGGGCGTCCACAGAAGCGGGAAACAGCGGGGAATTCCCCAACGCGAACCCCCGCGCCGGCGCGGTCACGCCAGCTCTTCGTCCGGGAAAATCTCGGTATCGATCTGCGCCTGCATCGGGGCGGCGTAGCGCGGGCCGCGGATCGTGCCGGCGAAGAGGGCGTCGATCCGGGCGATGATGTCGGGCGTCAGCGTCAGTGCCGCAGCCCCGACATTCTCATCGAGATGGGCGATGCTGGTGGTGCCGGGGATCGGCACGACATGCGCGCCTTGCGCCAGCACCCAGGCGAGCGACAACTGGGCAGGGGTGCAGCCGAGCTCGCTCGCAAGTGCATCGAAGGCCCTGGTCGCGGCGAGATTGTGCGACAGATTGGGATCGACGAAACGCGGCATGTGGAGGCGGATGTCGCCGGGCACATAATGGTCGTCATGAACCGCCCCCGCCAGCAGCCCGCGCGCGACCGGTGAGAAGGCGACGAGCCCGATGCCGAGAGCGCGGCATGTCTCCAGCACGGCGATCTCCGGGTTGCGGACGACCGGCGAATACTCGCTCTGCACCGCTGCGATCGGGTGCACCGCATGCGCGCGGCGGATCGTTGCGGCCGACATTTCGGAGAGGCCGATCGCGCCGATCTTGCCCGCCTCCTTCAGCCGGACGAGTGCCCCCATCGACTCTTCTACCGGCACGCGCTTGTCGAGGCGGTGCATATAGACGAGATCGATATGGTCAGTACCGAGCCGTTCGAGCGAGCCATTGACCGTGCGGGTGATCGCTTCGGGCGAGCCGTCGAGCCCGCGCTTGCCGTCGATCACGTCGAGCACGCACTTGCTGGCCAGGGTGAATTCCGCGCGGCGGTGCAGGATCGCCTTGCCGATCAGCCGCTCATTATTGCCGAAGCCGTACAGCGCAGCGGTATCGATCAGGCTGATGCCGAGATCGAGCGCGTGGTTGAGCAGCCGCGCGCCCACATCCTCCGACGGTGGTACGCCATAAGCATGGCTCAGGTTCATGCAGCCAAGGCCGATGGCCGAAACGGTGAGCGGGCCGAGCCGGCGGGTGGCAAGCGTCATGTCTAAAGCGGAAGCCCTACGTAATTTTCGGCAATCGCAGTCTGCATCGCCTCGGATTGCGCCACATACTCCAGTTCGGCGATCTGCATACGGTGCTCGAAGGCGCCTTCGCCGGGGAAGCGGTGCATCAGCTTGGTCAGGTACCAGCTGAACCGCTCTGCCTTCCAGATCCGCGCGAGCGCGCGCTGCTGATAGCCATCGAGCGCGCTGTCGTCGCCGCGCATATAATGAGCGATCAACGCGTCGGACAGATAGGTGACATCGGACGCCGCGAGGTTGAGTCCCTTGGCGCCGGTCGGCGGCACGATATGGGCTGAATCGCCCGCCAGGAACAGCCGGCCGTGGCGCATCGTCTCGAATACATAGGAGCGCAAGGGCGCGATCGACATCTCCAGCGCGGGGCCGCGCTTGACGCCATGTTGCGAGATCGGGTCGAAGCGGCGCGAGAGCTCGTCCCACAGCCGGTCCTCGGGCCAGTCCTCGAGCCGTTCGGTCAGCGGCACCTGGATATAATAGCGGCTGCGGGTGGTCGAACGCATCGAGGCAAGCGCGAAGCCGCGATCGGTGTTGGCGTAGATCAGTTCGTCATGGCAGGGCGGCACGTCTGCGAGGATGCCGAGCCAGCCGAACGGATACTCATGCTTGAACTCGCGCGACACCGCCGCCGGTATCGCCTCGCGTGAAGGGCCATAAAAGCCGTCGCAGCCGGCGATGAAATCGGCGTCGATCCGGTGCGTGACGCCGTTCTTCGCATAGGTGACGCCGGGGTGATCGCTGTCGACGTCGTGAAGCGCGACATCGCCGGCCTCGAAGATGATCTCTAGTCCCCGCTCGGGGGCGGCGTCCATCAGGTCCCGGGTCAGCTCAGTCTGGCCGTACACCATGACATGGCGGCCGGTCAGCCGGGCGATGTCGATCCGGATGATGCCCGTGTCGGTGGCGAGGTTGAATCCCTCTTCGACCAGCCCTTCGGCGTTCATCCGGGCATCGATGCTGAGCCGGGTCATCAGATCGGTGGCACAGGTCTCGAGCACGCCGGCGCGGATTCGTGAGAGAACGTAATCGCGGGTCCGGCGCTCGACGATCACGCAGTCGATGCCGGCTGCCCGCAGCAAATGTCCGAGCAACAGGCCGGAAGGGCCGCTGCCGATGATGGCGACGCGGGTCTTCATGCGTTCAGCTGCCTTTCGAGCTGATCGAGCACCCGGTAGCAGGGCAGGACCTGCCCGACCGAACTGTTCGGCTCGCGGCCTTCGCGGATCGCGGCGACGAATTCGCGGTCCTGCAGTTCGATGCCGTTCATCGACACCGCGACCTTCGAAACGTCGATCGGTTCCTCCTTGCCGGTGAACAGATCGTCGTAGCGCGCGATATAGGTCGCGCTGTCGCCGATATAGCGGAAGAAGGTGCCGAGCGGCCCGTCATTGTTGAAGCTGAGCGAGAGCGTACAGATCGCGCCGCTCTCGGCCTTCAGCTGGATCGACATGTCCATTGCGATGCCGAGCTCGGGATGGATCGGCCCCTCGATCGCATTCGCCTTGACGATCGGCCCGGCCTGATAGGTGAAGAGATCGACCGTATGGGCGGCATGGTGCCAGAGCAGATGGTCGGTCCAGCTCCGCGGCTCGCCCTTCGCATTCATGTTGCGGCGGCGGAAGAAATAGGTCTGCACGTCCATCTGCTGGACATTGAACTCGCCGCGCTTGATCCGGTCATGAATGTACTGATGGCTCGGGTTGAAGCGCCTGGTGTGGCCGACCATGCAGGTCAGGCCGGTTTCCTCGGCTTTGGCGAGCACCGCTTCGGCATCGGCCAGGCTGTCGGCGAGAGGGATCTCGACCTGGACATGCTTCCCGGCTTCGAGACACTGGATCGTCTGGGCGGCGTGCATCTGGGTCGGCGTGCAGAGGATCACCGCATCGACATCGTCACGCGCCAGGCTCTCGGCGAGATCGGTGGTGACGTGGCCGATGCCGTATCTGTCAGCGACTTTCCGGGTCGGCTCGAGCGTGCGGCCGACCAGCGACACGACATCGACGCCGTCGATCAGCTTGAGGCCGTCGAGATGCTTTTCTCCGAAGGCGCCGGCGCCGGCCAGGGCGATCTTCATCGTTAGACTCCGTTGCTTCTGGATTGGGAAACGACGCGCTGGAGCGCGTCGCGCTTCTGCGCGAGCTCCCGGAATCGATCGCGAATCAAGTTGGTCGATTCGAAATACGCCCGTTCGTCAACGATGACCGAACTGGCCGGGAACGACGCCTGATGCAGCGCGAGGGTGGAGCGCAGGGCGGAAATATGGCTCCGGAAGGCGGTGAAATCGGCCTGTGCGCTTTCCGGGGGTGACCATTCCTGCATCGCCGTCGTGAGTTCGCCAATCGCGACGCTCAGCTCGCGCCGCACCCGGACCAGTTCCCGCTGCCAGCCCTCCCGCCTGTCGATGGTCGCCTGCTTGCTTGCCTCGTGAAGCTGCTGCAGGCGCCGCTCGCAACGAAGGATCGCATCGAACGACGTCAGCACGCAGCGGCTCCCTGATCAGGCTCGAGCACGATATGGCCGACGGCGGTGTTGCTGGCGGGGACGTGATAATGGCGGTGGAGCATCCGGGTCGCCTTGCCGAGCGCGCCGCGCATGACGAGCCACATCACCATCTCGATGCCCTCGCTGCCGGTTTCGCGCAGATATTCGATATGCGGGATATAGCGCAGCGCGTCGCTGTCGCCGACGAGGCCGTCGAGGAAGCGGTTGTCCCACTCGGCATTGATCAGCCCGGCGCGCGGGCCCTGGAGCTGGTGGCTCATGCCGCCCGTGCCCCAGACCTGGACGTTCAGATCCTCCGGGAAGCTCTCCACCGCGCGGGCGATCGCCTCGCCGAGCGCCCAGCAGCGATTGCCCGAGGGCGGCGGATAGGTGACGACGTTGACCGCGAGCGGGATCACCTTGCACGGCCATTCCTCGGGCTGGCCGAACATCATCGACAAGGGCACGGTCAGGCCGTGATCGACATCCATCTCGTTGATGATCGTCATGTCGAATTCGTCGAGGATCAGGCTCTGCGCGATATGCCAGGCAAGATCGGGATGGCCCTTCACCACCGGCACCTTGCGCGGCCCCCACCCCTCGTCGGCCGGCTTGAATTCCTCGGCGCAGCCGATCGCGAAGGTCGGGATGATCTTCATGTCGAACGCAGTCGCATGGTCGTTATAGACCAGGATCACGACATCGGGCTTTTCCCGCTTCTCCCACGCCCTGGTCCAGTCGAAGCCCGCAAAGGCAGGCGCCCAATAGGCCTCCCCGGTCTTGCCGAGATCGACCGCGACGCCCAGCGCGGGAATGTGGCTGCAGGCTACGCCGGCGGTGATCCGTGCCATGTCAGTTGCTTCCTTTTTCGGCATTGGCCTTGAGCGAGCGCATGCCCTCGGGTGAGCGCCCGCCCGCGATCATCATCGCCTGGTAATCCTCGACGTTCATCCCGGTCATCGTGCTCACTGCCTGCACGAAGGAAAGACCGTCGGTCGAAAAGACCTTGGCGAGGAAATAGATGTTGCCGCCAAGATCGAGCAGGCGGTTGTAATCGCGATCGAGCACTGCCTGCTTCTGCTCTTCGGTCATCTTCCACTCGTCGAGATAGGCGCGCTCGTTCGCTTTCCAGCGCTCGCGATTCTCGGGCTTCATCAGGCTCATCGCGAACTGGTTGAGGTGATAACCCTGGCGCGCGCGCTTCGCTGTGTAGACCCGGGTGCCTGGAATATCGTCGAAATCGGCGAGATAGCTGTGGATGTCGCGTGGGCCGGTCATTGCCTCAGTCCTTCCAGTAGAGCCGCATCGGATTGTCGACGAGCAGCTTGCGCTGCAGCTCGGGCGTCGGTGCGATACGTGGGATCATGTCAACCAAATTGCCGTCATCGGGCATGTGGCCGACCATGTTGAGATTGGGATGCGGCCAATCGGTGCCCCACAGCACCCGGTCGGGAAAGCGCTCGACGACCGTCCGCGCGAAGGGGACGAAATCGTCATAGGTCGGCGGGCCCGATTTCGAGAGCCGCTCGGGGCAAGTGACCTTGGCCCAGATATTGTCGCGCTCCATCAAGCGCAGGAAGGGCGCAAACTCCGGGCCCTCGGGGCTTTTGGTCACGTCGGGGCGGCCCATGTGGTCGACCACGACGACGGTCGGCAGCGAGGTGAAGAAGTCCCATTTCTCGGTGAGGTCTGCAGCCTCGAAATAGACCACGATATGCCAGCCGAACGCGGCGATCTTGTCGATGATGCCGCGATAATAAGCGTCGGGCTTGGGGTCGACGAGCCGCTTCACATAGTTGAAACGCACGCCGCGGACCCCGGCCGCGTGCATCGCCGCGAGCTCGTCGTCGCTGATGTCAGCCTTCACCGCCGCGACGCCGCGCGCCCTGCCGCCGGCATGGGCGAGCGCGTCGACCATCGCCCGGTTGTCAGTGCCGTGGCACGTCGCCTGGACGACGACGTTGCGCGAGAAGCCGAGGAAATCCCGCAGGGCGTAAAGCCTGTCCTTGCCTGCATCGCAGGGCGTATATTTCCGCTCGGGTGCATAGGGGAATTCGTCGCCCGGCCCGAAAACGTGGCAATGCGCATCGACCGCGCCCGGCGGTGGCGTGAAGACGGGTTTGGACGGCGCCGGGTCGAAGCACAGCCAGTCCGCATCCATGGTGAAGTTGCCCACCATCTACAGTCCGCGCGCGCGCAATTGCGCGTCGAGCCGTGGGAAGACGCGGCGCGCATTGCCCTCGAAGATTGCGTGGCGATCACTGTCGCTGATCGGCAGCGCATCGACATAGCGCTTGGTGTCGTCGAAATATTGCCCGGTCTCGGGATCGATCCCACGCACCGCGCCGACCATCTCGGAGCCGAACAGGATGTTCTTGGTATCGATCACTTCAGCCAGCAGGTCGACGCCCGGCTGATGGTAGACGCAGGTATCGAAATAGACATTGTCCATCACATGCCCGGACAAGGCCGGCTTCTTCAGCATATCGGCGAGGCCGCGATAGCGCCCCCAATGATAGGGCACCGCGCCGCCGCCATGCGGGATGATGAATCTGAGGTTCGGGAAGTCGGCGAACAGATCACCCTCGATGAACTGCATGAAGGCGATGGTGTCGGCGGCGATGTAGAAGGCGCCGGTGGCGTGCAGACCCGGATTGCATGAGCCGGAGACATGGATCATCGCCGGCACGTCGAGCTCGACCATCTTCTCGTAAAAGGGATACCAGAAGCGATCGGTCAGCGGCGGCGAGGTGAAATGCCCGCCGCCTGGATCGGGGTTGAGGTTGCAGCCGATAAAGCCGAGCTCGGTGACGCAACTCTCGAGCTCTTCGATCGAGCCCTGGAGATCGGCTTTGGGCGATTGCGGCAGCATGCAGACGCCCGCGAAAGTCTCGGGATACAGATCGACGCAGCGCTTGATCAGATTATTGTTCGCGCGTGCCCAGGCGTTGGACACCGCCTCGTCGCCGACATGATGCGCCATCGCCGAGGCGCGCGGGCTGAAGATCGTCATGTCGGCGCCGCGCTCCCTGAGCAGGCGGAGCTGGTTCTTCTCCAGCGTCTCGCGAATCTCGTCGTCGGAGATCGCCGGATAGGGTGGCGGCGCCTCGCCTGCCTTGAACGCGGCCTTCTGGGCATCGCGCCAGTCGTTATGCGGCGCTGGCGCTGTCGTGTAATGGCCGTGGCAGTCAATGATCATGCGGCTTCGGCCTTCCTGTCCCGATTGAGCAATGCAAGCTTGGCGGCGAGACCCTCCGGCGAGGTCGCGCCGAGCGACCCGATCTCGCGCTGGCGAACCACGGTGCCGCGGGTCACTGCCGAACCGGTGCCGAGCGCATCGAGCGTCTTCACCACTTCCTCCATCTCGGCGGCGCGGCGCAGGCCGTGTTCGAGCATGCGATCGAGATTGTAATCGGCCCGCGCTTTCCAGTCGGGCGGGGGCGGGCTCGCATCGAGTGAGGCAAGGACTTCGTCGAGCACCCCGGCCCGGTCAGCCGCGAGCACGCATTCGGCGGTCAGCGCTTCGATCCCTTTGACCATCACTGAGCGGATCATCTTGATCGAGGAGGCGCGACCGACCGCGCCCTCGACGATCCTGACCTTGGTAAAGCCGATCGCCCGCAGCAATGCTGCGCCGTCTTCGGCATGCGGACCCGACAGCAGCAAAGGGACGGCGGTACGCGCGGGATGGACAGGCGCCATCACGGCGACATCGACATAGCGCCCGCCAGCGGCCTCGACCATCCGGCTCCCGCTGCGTTTGGTGTCGGGTGCAACGCTGTTCATGTCGAACCAGAAGGCGCCGGCTTCGAGATGGGCGACTGAATCGGTTGCTGCCTGCAGCGCCTGGTCAGCGGTGACGAGCGACAGGGCGGCAATAGCACCGCTGAGCGCTTCCTCCCCGGAGGATGCGCACTTTACATTGGCGATCTCGGGCCGGCCCGGTTTGATGTCGAATTGGGCGAGCGACGCGTCGAGCCCCGGCGCGAACGCCAGTGCCGCCTCCCCGAAGCCGATCATCGCCACCTTGAGTGCCATGCAGTCGGCGTAGAGCCGGGCCCAGTCCCGCGCCCAATCGGAAAGGCGGCGGCGCTATTCGAAATCCTGAGTCGTGATTTCCGCGGCG
This sequence comes from Sphingomonas oligophenolica, assembly GCF_039522915.1. Taxonomy (NCBI): domain Bacteria; kingdom Pseudomonadati; phylum Pseudomonadota; class Alphaproteobacteria; order Sphingomonadales; family Sphingomonadaceae; genus Sphingomonas; species Sphingomonas oligophenolica. The sequence continues at coordinate 4,628 of NZ_BAAAEH010000027.1, read as the reverse complement.
CATTCGGCAAGGGTGTCGAGAAAGCGTTCCTGGACTCGGGTGGGCCGCCATCCGGAGCGGGTCGTGATGCCGATCACCCGCTCGCCCGAAGCGAGTTCGGGCCCAACCAGCGCCAGAGCGCCGCTGTCGATTTCGAGCGCGACCTGGTCGGGCGAGAGCAGGGTCAGGAAATCGCTTTCCTGCAGGATGCCGCGGATCACCATCACTGATCCGCATTCGATGGGCGCGGCGGGCGGAGGGGCGCCAGCGAACAGCCCCTCCCACAGGGCCCGCAGCGGCGCGCCTGCACGGCCGACGATCCAGGGATAGCGCATCAGCGTCTCGCGGGGAGGCATTGCGCTGCCCGCGAGCGGATGGCCGGCGCGGCCGACGATCACCAGCCGGTCGTCAAGCAGGGGTTTCTGGTCGAGATCGGGCAGGGGGGCGTCGCGCAACGCGCCGATCATCATGTCGATCACGCCGTCGCGCAGCGGCTCGACCAGTTCGCGCCACGACCCCTCGACCACGTCGAAGCGCGCGCGCGGCGCCTCGGCGGCGATCCGGGCGATCGCGCGGGGCAGCAACATCGCGCGCGAGAGCGGCATCGCGCCGACCGCGATCGTCCCGCCACCACCGGGTTCGGCGGAGACCTCCACGATCCCGGCGGCGATTTCGGCGCTTGCCAGCCTGATCCCGCGCGCCAGGCGTCGCCCGGATTCGCCGAGCGCGATCCCGCGGCCGCGCCGCTCGACCAGCACCGTGCCGCACACCTGTTCGAGATCGCGCACCGCGCGATGAATCGCCGGCTGCGACAGGCCGGTTGCGACGCCAGCGCCGACGAAGCTGCCGGCATCGGCGAGCGCGAGGAAGGCGCGCAATTGAGTCGCGGTCATCAACCGGTCGGGTCGGGCGAAGCCCCGCCCGCCGCCACGTACCGCTGCCGCGAGGTGGACGAAGGCAGCGTCCGCGCGCGCGGCCAATGCCGTGCCGGCCTCGGTAGGAAGCATGCCATCGGCCCGACGATCGAACAGCGGGGTGCCGAGTTGCGCCTCCAGCTTCGCGAGCCCCTGGGTCAGCGCCGGCTGCGAAAGGCTGACGTCCTCCGCTGCCGCGCTCATACTGCCGCGCGCGACGATCGCCGCGAGCGCGCGCAAATGGCGCAGGTTGAGGTCGAAGGGTGTCGTCATTTGCGTTCACCTATAGAGAAAACTTATTGGCCGCGCGCAATTCCGAATTGCCGGTGCCAGTCGCCGGCGCGCACGCGTCGGGCAACGAGATCGTCTCGGGGAGATCGTCATGGGCAAGGTCGTCACTTCAATCCAGCGCGCCGATCCGGCGGTGATCGACGGGCTGGCCTCGGCCGGTGTCGCCACGGTGCACGAAGCGCAGGGGCGGATCGGGCTGCTCGCCAGCCGGTTGCGGCCGATCTATCCCGGTGCGCGGATCGCGGGCTCGGCAGTGACGATTTCGGCACCGCCCGGCGACAACTGGATGATTCACGTCGCGATCGAACAATTGCAGCAGGGCGACATCCTCGTCCTTGCGCCGACCAGCCCCTGCGAGGATGGCTATTTCGGTGATCTGCTCGCCACATCGGCGATCGCGCGCGGCTGTCGCGGGCTGGTGATCGATGCGGGGGTGCGCGATGTGCGCGATCTCACCGCGATGGGCTTTCCGGTCTGGTCCAGGGCCGTGTTCGCGCAAGGTACGATCAAAGCGACGCTCGGCTCGGTCAATGTGCCGATCGTCTGCGCCGGCGCGGCGATCGACCCGGGCGATGTGATCGTCGCCGATGACGACGGCGTCTGCGTCGTCAAACGGGCCGATGCCGCCGACGTGCTGAAAAAGGCTCAGGCCCGCGAGGCGAACGAGGAATCGAAGCGCCAGCGTCTTGCGGCGGGTGAGCTCGGCCTCGACATTTACGACATGCGCAGCAAGCTCGCTGCGCTCGGGCTGACCTATGAGTGACGGCGTGCGCTGCATGTGGATGCGCGGCGGCACCTCGAAGGGCGGCTTCTTCCTGGCCGACGACCTGCCCGCCGATACGGCTGCGCGCGACGCCTTGCTGCTGCGGGTGATGGGATCGCCTGATCCGCGCCAGATCGACGGGATGGGCGGCGCCGATCCGCTCACGTCCAAGGTGGCGGTCGTGTCGAAATCGGATCGGGAGGGCGTCGATATCGACTATCTCTTCCTCCAGGTCTTCGTCGATCAGCCGATCGTGACCGACGCGCAGAATTGCGGCAACATGCTCGCCGGCGTCGGCCCGTTCGCGATCGAGCGCGGGCTGGTCGCGGCGAAAGGCGACGAAACGCGCGTTGCGATCTTCATGGTCAATACCGGCCAGATCGCAGTCGCGACGGTACAGACGCCGGGTGGCGTGCCGACCTATGACGGCACTGCGCGTATTGACGGTGTGCCCGGCGGCGCTGCGCCGATCCCGCTCGAATTTCGGGAGACCGCGGGCTCGTCCTGCGGCGCGCTGCTGCCCACCGGCAACGCAGCGGACATGATCGACGGTGTCGCCTGCACGCTGATCGACAACGGCATGCCGTGCGTGGTGTTCAAGGCAGCCGATGTCGGCGCGACCGGATACGAGGACCGCGATACGCTCGACGCGGCGACTGATCTCAAGGCGTGGATCGAGGCGATCCGTCTCAAGGCCGGCCCGCTGATGAACCTCGGCGACGTAACCGAGAAGTCGGTCCCGAAGATGATGCTCGTCGCGGCGCCCGCGCATGGCGGTGCGGTGACGGTCCGCAGCTTCATCCCGCACCGCGCGCATGCGACGATCGGCGTGCTGGGCGCGGTCAGCGTCGCGACTGCGTGCCTGGTGCCTGGCTCTCCCGCAGCTGAAGTGGCGTCGATCCCCGAGGGAGTCCGCAAGACGCTCTCGGTCGAGCACCCGACCGGCGAGATGAGTTGCGTGCTCGAGCTTGACGGACAGGGCCAGGTCGCGACGGCGGCATTGCTGCGCACCGCGCGTAAGCTGATGGACGGCACGGTTTTCGCCTGAAGGCGCATCACTGACGAAAAGCTGGCGCGCCCGACATGATTCGAACCTGTGGCCTCTGCCTTCGGAGGGCAGACGGTCAAAAAAAAACTGTGCCGGCTGTACCCCAGTCCTACATTCCGAGTGCCGCTGAGGCCGCCGCTGGCTTTTCGACGTCGCGCAGCTTGTTCTCCCATATCGCTTCGAGGGATCGGGCAACGAGCCGGTTTTCGGGCTCGACCGCGTCATATTGTCGCCGGGCACGCTCGCATTCATACTCAGCGCGCTCTCGCTTGAGCGCCCATTGGCGTTCCAGGCCATGGATGTCGGTGTCGATGGCATCAAGTGCGGCCAGGGTAATGGCAAGGTGATCAGGGGCAAGCGCTGCAAGGAACTGGCGTTCGACCTCGGCTTCCACCCGCGGCGCGCGCACCTCCTGACAATATTGACCGGTACATGTCGCCCGGTCGGATCGGCAGCGGTAGACAGGGTGAGAGCTATCGGGCCCGGAGTAGTTAAGAGCCATGCGTCGACCGCAGCTGCCGCACATCACGATCCCCTGCAGCAGCGCCTTTCCCTTCCGAGGCATGCCGCGATGCCCGACTTTGAAGTTGCCGACATTGTCCGCGAGCTTGTTGTCGATCGCCATATGCGTCTCCCAGCTGATATACGCCGGATGCGCATTCTGGATGCAGACCTCCCATTCATCGCGCGGAACAGCGCGCGTGGGGGTCTTGACGCCTTCGCATCGCCTCTCGGGCGCGGCACATCTGCGACCATAAACATAGGCTCCGGCATAAGCCGGGTTTTTGAGGATGTTGCGTACGCGCCCATCGGTCGCATCGCGCCAGACGACCTCATGAGGTGCTGGACCACGCAACGGTCTGACCGGCAGAGCAAGTTCAGCTTTGCGCAGACGGCGGACGACGGCCTTGGCGCTTCCAAGCCTCAGGAAGCTGTCGAACACCATCTCGATCCGAGCCTGGATCTGGGCGTCAGGATTGATCATGATCCCGCCCGCCGGCGCATCGATCAGACCCGCCGGGAGCGGGATCCGCAGCTCTCCGCGCGCCGCTTTTTGCCGCTCTCCCGTGTGAAGGCGCATGCGGATTTGATGAAGTTCGGCCTCGCTCATGATGCCCGAGAGTCCAAGCAGCAGCCGGTCGTGATAGAGGCCGGGATCATAAAGGCGCTCGCTGTCGGCGATCAGGACGCGGAACATCGAGCAGAGCTGGAGGAGTTGGTGCCAGTCGCTGTTGTTGCGGGCAAGCCGGGATGCGTCGTAGCTCACAACAAGTCCGGCATGTCCAAGCCCGACCTCCGCGATCAGGCGTTGGAACCCATATCTGTGCTGGGCATCAGCGCCGGATTTTCCGAGATCATCGTCAATGATCTCGACCCGCTCGCGCGGCCATCCCATGTCCAGCGCACGATCGACAAGCCGATATTGGAGCGCGGTACTTTCTTGATGGTGACGGATTTGCCCGACGCTGGACTGGCGAACATAAACATAGGCGATCTTCGCCTGATGCGTGGAGCTTACCCGTTCAACGGGAGCATGATCTCTCAGCATCGCCATCAACTGCGCGACAGGCCGCCAGGCCGGCGCAAAGAGCCTGGGCTAAAGTCGCTGCCAGTTGGCGTTGGCTCGCTGGCG
>NZ_BAAAEH010000026.1:0-14425 GCF_039522915.1 Sphingomonas oligophenolica | reverse complement strand
ATGGCGCATCATGTCCATCGGCATGCGCGGCTGGGCTAAGGAGTTCTGACTAATGGGACTTGGTATTACGTGCCGGCCTATACCGGCCCGGCCGGCTGGATCGGCATGCGGCTCGACCAGGGCGAGACTGACTGGGACCATATTGGTGACCGGATCGCGACCAGCTGGGAGCTTGTCGCGCCCCGGCGATTGCTCGAGGCAGGTGGACGATGAACGACGAACCGGTGACATCAACGCCGCCCGAGCCGATCCCGCCCGCGCCAAGCGTCGAAACCGTCGCGCAACAGGCAGTCGAGCGCGCCGAGGCAGCCGCCACCCGCCGCCGCTGGATAACGCTTGCCGAGGTCGTCGGCATCGCCGGCCTGCTGATCGCCGCCGCGAGCCTGTGGATGAGCTGGTCCGATCACCGCGCCGACCAGCAGGAAAAGCAGGTCGAGAAAGCGAGCGAGGCAAAGGTGCGCACCCTTGTCCTGCTGACCGCGAAGCCGGAAAAGGACGGCAAGCAGCTTGCGCTGAAGGATTCGGCGCACGAGGTGCAGAGCATCGACGTACGCTTCCCCGCCTCGCTTGGCCTCGCGGCGCAATCGAGCGTGCTCGAGCCCCGCATCGAAGCCAGCTGGTTCGCCGACCCGATCCTCGCGCTGACGCATGACGGCCCCGACAAGCGCCAGGGCCGGATGCCGGTGCTGATCACCAGCAGCTATTGGGATGCCGACCAGCAGCGCAGCGACAGCGCGATCTATGATGTCGTCTGGTTCACCGAGGGAAGCTTCATGGGCGTGAGCGGCCGCTCGGTGCGGCTGAAGGGCATCCTGCTCCGCGAACGGACCGCCTCGCCTGCCCGGCTCGAGGCGATCTGGGCGGCGGAAAAGCCGAAACCGGCGGGGTGAATATTGAAACCCGTTCGCGTCGATGGCGCCCGTTCCAGGATAGTCCCGGAACGGGCGCGACCGATCACGGATCAGTGACCGAAGCGGTAGGTCAGTCCGACGCGAACGATGTTCGCCGTGGTCTTCATCCTCACGTTCACGTCGACGGGTGAACTGCCGAGCGAGTAACGCTCGTTGATGAGGGTGTTCTTGCCCAGATCCGCATAGAGATATTCGGCGCGGAACGCGATGTTGCGGGTGATGGCGAAATCGGCGCCGGCGCCGGCCGTCCAGCCGGTGCGATCCGCTTCGAAACTCTTCGAGCCGGCAAGGCTGAGCGAAGTCGACGAGCCGGTCAGCGAGCCGGAAATGTCGCCCGAGGCGACCGTCTTGACCTTGCCATAGGCAAAGCCGCCAGTGACATAGGGCATGAAACGCCCCTCGGCGACCGGCACGCCGACGCGTGCGCGGACGGTACCGAAATAGTCGAGGCTCGACACGATCCCGGCCGAGGCGGTCCCCGTCAGCACGCCGCTGGCCGCGCCCGAAAGCGAGGTCTCACCCTTGATGCCGCTGGCTGCGATATCGGCTTCGAGCCCAAAGACGATGCCGCTCGTTTGGAAATTATAGCCGATCTCGCCGCCGCCAAGGACGCCGCTGGACGTCTGGCGCGCTTCGCCGCTGAGCGTCAGGCTGTTGCTCGCGGGAGGCGTCGACATCCCGGTGCCGGTAATTGTGACGGTGGCCGGATACAGGATCTTGCTGCCGCCATAGCCGACATTGACGCCGACATAAGGACCATCCCAACGGATCGGCTCGTCGTTCGACGCCGCGAAAGCGGGTGAGGCGACGGCAACGGCCAGCGCGGAGGCAAGCAAAAGATATTTTGACATGTGTTTGTTCCCTGGGGGAATGTGTCCCGAGGAAGCGTTTCGCATCGCTGGATTCAGACTCTTATTGGTGATGTACCCATCGGTACATTTACGGATTCCGGCGGCTCGCTTTCTATTCGCTGCCGATGCGTACGTGGGAGTTGCTCACCGGATCGTCATGGGCCACAGCGCCGACCTGGAACGGCCGCGCTCCCACCACCGCAAGACTCCGTTTCTCGTAAAGGGCGCGGGCGCGGTCAGCACGGTATAGCCGCGCGGGGCACGGCCCGGCTCGAACGCCGCAATCGTCACCAGCGAACCAATATCCTCGATCCGGCGGGTGAAGGTCGCGCGGTCATTATGGTTGAGGCAATGCGCGGCGAGGTCGCCCCGTCGGGCGACCGGCAATAGAATGCGAGAAAAGTGGCGGATGCGAAGAACGACAGAGCATCGGCGTCAGCCGGCGCAGCCCGCCGCAACCGCCACGCAAGATCAGCCGACAATCTCTTCCGGCTTGAAGAAATAGGCGATTTCGATCGCCGCATTCTCGTCCGAGTCCGAACCATGGACGGTGTTCGCCTCGATCGACTCGGCGAGCTCCTTGCGGATCGTGCCGGGCTCGGCATTGGCCGGGTTGGTCGCGCCCATGACGTCACGGTTGCGCTGCATGGCATTCTCGCCCTCGAGCACCTGGACCACGACCGGGCCCGAGATCATGAACGAGACGAGATCGTTGAAGAAAGGGCGCTCGCGATGGACGGCGTAGAAGCCCTCGGCCTGCTCCCTGGTCATCTGGATGCGCTTGGAGGCGACGACGCGCAGGCCGGCCTCCTCGAGCATCTTGGTGACCGCGCCCGTGATGTTGCGGCGGGTGGCATCGGGCTTGATGATCGAAAACGTCCGTGTCGCGGCCATGGCCGTGCGGCTCCTGTACTGGTGATGATGGAAAGTCGCGGTCCCCCTAGTCGGGAGGGCGTCGAGATGCAAGCCGGGCGGGTGACGTCACCCCCTGCCGGCGCTGCCCTTCATTGACCGAGCGCCTGCCCGATGGCGCGGTCGAGCAGCGGACGGGCCATGCGTGTCCCGTCATCGGAGAGATGGTAGGTGTCGTAATAGGTCATCCGCCCATCGGGAGCGATCAGCCGGATCGCGCCGCTTCGATCGGCCAGCAGGGGCGCGACGTCGATCAGGTGAACCCTGGCGCTTTCCATGCTGTGCAGGGGCGCGAGAACCGCCAGCCTTTGCTCGCGCCGCGCCGCCGGCTCGACGAAAGGCGGCCTCAGCCCGTGCCGGATGGCGTCGCGGTTTGCCGCATCGGGCAATGAGGGAGGCTCGGCCACCAGCAGGACCTGCTTCGCGGTGCTGCCGATCTGATCAAGCGCCCGCTTCAACGCCATCGGATCGGCCTTTAATTTGGCGCCCCACGCGTCGACCAGGATGACGAGGTCAGGCTTTTTCGCGGCGATCAGCCGGGCGGTGGCCGGCCAGGAACTGTCTTCCTCGCCGGGCAATTGATTGCGACCGGCGGTACCGAGCGCATAGAGGGTGAAATGCCGGCGTCGCGCGATGGCGGCGATCTCGGTGCCGTACATCGCCGCCTGGCTGTCGCCCGAGAGGATCACCACCCCCTTTTCGCCGCCATGCACCACCGTGCCGCCGCTCGCGATCGTGCTCGGCGGCACGTCGAAATAGAGCGCCTTGCGCAGCCATATGCCCCCGCTGGCGATGACGCCGACCAGCAGCGCGGTGACCACGAACATCGGCACCCGCCGCGATCGGACGTTGAGGTACAGTCGGGCCGGACGCTCGACGAAGCGGTAGCTCAGCATCGTCAGCGCGAGCGTGAGGACGATCTTGAGGGTCGTGCGCACGGGTTCGCTTGCCGCGAACAGCTGATAATCGACCAGCGAGAAGACCGGCCAATGCCAGAGATAGAGCGAATAGGAGCGCTTGCCGATCGCGACCATCGCCGGATGCGCGAGAAACCGGAGCGGCGCGGGCCGCGCATCGCCGATCGGCGCGATCAGCATCGCCGTCCCGATCACGGGAAAGGCCGCGATCCAGCCGGGAAATCCTCCGGTGTCACGCAACAGCTCGATCGACCCGAGGATCAGCGCCAGCCCGCCCCAGACCATTGCCTGGGCCGCCCGCCCGGTCACCCGCCCGCCCCCGGCGCGATACAGCGCGAGAGACGATCCGGCGAGCAGCTCCCACGCACGGGTCGGCAGCGAATAGAAAGCGAGCGGCTGGTGGCCGGGCGTCAGCCACACGCACAGGGCGAAGCTTGCCACCGCGATGGCGGCCGTGATGACCAGCGGCCGCTTCGTGAATCGCGTGACCAGATAAAGATACAGGGGAAAGACGACGTAGAATTGCTCTTCCACCGCCAGCGACCAGTAATGCAGCAGCGGCTGCGCATCCGCCGACAGGATGAAATAGCTGCCCTGGGTCACCAGCTTCATGTTGATGAGCGACGTCGCCGCCGCCGCGCTGTTGATCCCGAGCGACGCCATGTCCTGGGCTGAATAGATGAAGCTCGCGGCGGCCAGCGTCGCCAGGATCACGAGGATCAGCGCCGGGAATATCCGCGAAATGCGCCGCTGGTAGAAACGTCCGATCGAGAATCTGCGCCGCGCGATATCGTCCATCAGGATCGAGCTGATCAGGAAGCCCGAGATGACGAAGAAGATGTCGACCCCGACAAAGCCGCCGGGCAACATCTGCCGGGCGAGATGAAACATCACGACTGACAGCACCGCGATGGTGCGCAGGCCGTCGATTTCTGGCCAATAGGCCCAGTTCGGCTGAGGCGCGCCGGGCGCCTCCGGTGTCGCACTCACCCGCATTGCGCCCCCCGAAACCGCCATTCCCGGGGGCTTTCCATATTCAGGGGCGAAAGATCAAGCAGCCTGTTCCCAGCGACCCTCGTCATTCTGCTTCCAGTAGCGGCGCTCGACGCCGTCACGGTCGGCAAGCCCCTTCCAGGCGGCGCGTGCCTCGGCGATGCGGTCGGCGTCGAAGAAGTGGAAGGCGCGCTCGAAGCCAAGCGCCTCCTCGCGCCAGATGCCGTCGGCGAGCGCGATGTTGCGGGCTGCGTTGGTCGCGTCGGCGGTGGGCGCGATCAGGATGGGCTGCGCCGCGTCACTGCCCTCCCCGGCCTGGGCATGCGCCAGGAAGCTCTCGGGGCTGTACGTCCAGAGCAGCCTGTCGAGTGCGGTCCGCTGGGCATCGCTTTCAGCGACGATCAGCAGCCGCCCGCCGGTCCCGACGACCCGCTCGGCAATGCGGGGGAGGACTCGATCGAGGGGCTGGGCCGTCAGATGGTAGAAATCGACCTGCATCTCTTGTCCGTCACCCCCCGGCTTGGCGCTCACCTCTCGAAATTGTCAGCCACGAACCGGTCGAGCAGGCGCACGCCATAGCCGGTCGCGCCCTTGTCGAAGGTCGCGCCCGGCTTGTCCGCCCAGACCATGCCGGCGATATCGAGATGCGCCCAGCGCACCCCGGCCTCGACGAAACGCTGGATGAACTGCGCCGCGGTGATCGAACCGGCGCCCCGCGGGCCGACATTCTTCATGTCGGCGATCGTGCTGTCGATCAGCTTGTTGTACGCATCGCCGAGCGGGAAGCGCCACAACAGGTCGCCCGACGCCTTGCCGGCCGCCAGCAGCTGGTCGGCGAGCGCGTCGTCATTGGCGAAGCAGCCGCCATGCTCGTTGCCGAGGCTGACGATCATCGCCCCCGTCAGGGTCGCGAGGTCGACGATGGTCTTGGGATGATGAGTCCGCTGCACCCAGGTGATCGCGTCGCACAGCACCAGCCGGCCCTCGGCATCGGTGTTGAGCACTTCGATCGTCTGGCCGGACATCGACGTCAGCACGTCGCCGGGCCGGATCGCATTGCCGTCGGGCATGTTCTCGACCAGGCCGCACACCCCGATCACATTCGCCTTCGCCTTGCGCAGCGCCAGCGTCTTCATCGCGCCGACCACCGCGCCCGCGCCGCCCATGTCCCACTTCATGTCTTCCATGCCGGGCCCGGGCTTCAGCGAGATGCCGCCGGTATCGAAGGTCACGCCCTTTCCGACCAGGGCAAGCTCTGTGTCGCCCCCGCCCGCGCCATTCCATTTGAGCGCAAGCAGCCGCGCGTCGCGCGCCGAGCCCTGGCTGACGCCGAGCAGCGCCCCCATGCCGAGCTCGCGCATCTCGGTTTCGCCGAGCACCGTCACCTCGAGCCCGAGGCCGGCGACATCGGCCAGCACCTTGGCGACGAAGCTCTCCGGGTAGATGATGTTGGGCGGCTCGGTAACGAGGGTGCGGGTCAGCTCGAGGCCCTCGGTCAGCGCCTTTTGCGGCGCCCAGGCCGCCTCGCTGCCTTCGGGAGCGTTGAGCAGGACGATCGAGGTCAGCGTCGGCTTCGCCTTTTCAGCCAGCCTGGTGCGATAGATGTCGTGGCGCCAGCCACGCTGCGCCGCGCCTGCGGCAAAGCGGGCGACCGCCCTGGGCGCAGGCGCCGCCGACGCCATGTCGACCGCCACTTCCTCGACGCCCGAGACGAGCAGCCGCGCGGTCAGCGCACCGCCGGCCCGCTCGTAATCGCTTTCGCTGCCGCCGCCGGTGCCGATCAGCAGCACCCGGCGCACGCCCTCGCCGTTCGGCACGAACGCCTCGACTACCGCTGCCGTCTCGCCATCGAAGCGGCTCGCCCGGGCGGCGCCCGTCACGACGCGCAACGCATCGGCCTCGAGCGCGCCGGTGTTCAGCCGCTCGAGCCCGTCCTTCTCGACGAGAAGGGCAAGCGTGGCGGCGGTGGCTGCGGTCGAAAAGCTGATCTGCATCGGGATCCTCTGATTGTCATTCTCTACTGAGTCGGCATCCCTCTAGGACAGCCGCACCGCGCTGGCAAAATCCGCCCCGTCGATCCTCCCGATAAACACGGGCACGATTGCAGCGCGGGCCATCGGGTGCGATAGGGCAGCATCACCCGCGACCATTGGGGCGCGCTTGGGAGTGTTTTTTCCAACGTGAAGCGTTCCGATCTTCTTCTCGGCTGTGCCCTGCCTCTCCTCTTGTGCACAGGCATGTCCGCGCATGCGCAGGATCTGCAGTTGCGGACGACACAGCCCCCGCCCCCGCCCGAAACCCAGGCGGCGAACGACGACCAGGTCCAGTTCAGCGCGAATGCGCTCGAATATGACAATGAGAACGACATCGTCACGGCGACGGGCGATGTCCGGATGTTCCGCGCCGGCGATCGGCTGCGCGCCGACAAGGTCGTGTGGAACCGCAAGACCGGCAAGGTCGAGGCGAACGGCAATGTCGCAGTGGTCAATCCCGGCGGCGACGTCGCTTATGGCGATTCGATCGAGTTGACCGATTCGCTGAAGGACGGCGTCGCCGACAATATGCTGCTCGTGCTCGAGCGCGGCGGCCGGCTCGCCGCCCGGCACGGCACCCGGGCGCTCGACGAGACGGTGACGCTCGAGGACGCAGCCTATACGCCCTGCGCCGTCACCTCGACGAGCGGTTGCCCGAAGCAACCGAGCTGGAAGATCACTGCGGTGAAAGTGGTCTACCGGCCCGAGAAGAACCGAATCTATTATACCGGCGCCCGGCTCGCCGTGTTCGGCCTGCCCTCGATCCCGTTGCCCGCTTTCTCGCATCCCGCCGGCGGGCACAGCGATTCCGGATTTCTTACCCCGGATATCAGGCTGAGCGGCGTCAACGGCCTCGAAGTCGCCCAGCCCTATTTCTTCGCGCTCGGCCCCAATCGCGCGCTGACCGTCACGCCGCGGATCTTCACCAGCGTCCTGCCGATGCTCCAGGTGAACTACAGCGCGCTCGGCGAAAAGGGCGCCTTCACCGTCGGCGGCTATGCGACCGTCAGCCGCCGCAGCGACGATTTGCTTACCCCGGTGCCGACCTCGACCGAACAGGCGTTTCGCGGCTATATCGACGGCGTCGCGCGCTATCAGCTCAGCCCCAACTGGACGGTGAGCGGCTCGCTCCGGCTGACGACTGACCGTACCTTCCTGCGCCGCTACGACATTTCCAACGACGATCGGCTGCGCAGCACCGCGAGCCTCGAGCGGGTCGACGCGAACAGCTATCTCTCGATCAGCGGCTGGTTCGTCCAGACGCTCCGGGTCGGCGATCGCCAGGGGCTCCAGCCGATCGCGCTGCCCGAGATCGATTATCGCCGGCGGATCGACGATGTCCTGCTCGGCGGCAAGCTCAATCTCCAGGCCAACAGCCTGGCGATCACCCGCAGCGGCGGCGAGGACACCCAGCGCGCTTTCGCCAGCGCCCAATGGGACCTGCGCAAGCTGACCCCCTGGGGCCAGGAAGTGACCCTCACCGCCTATGCCCGCGGCGACGTCTACAATGCCAGCGACATCGTGGACGAGCCGATTGTGAGCTATCGCGGCCGGTCCGGCGTCCATGCCCGCGCGATCGCTGCGCTCGCGGTCGATGTGAAATGGCCGTTCATCGGCTCCTTCCTCGGCGGCACCCAGCGCCTGACGCCGCGCTTCCAGATCGTCGCTGCGCCGAAGACCGAGAATCTGAGCGTGCCCAATGAGGACGCGCGCGCGGTCGATCTCGAGGATTCGAACCTGTTCGCGCTCAACCGCTTCCCCGGCTATGACCGGTTCGAGGATTCGACGCGCTTCACCTACGGCGTCGACTGGGCGGTGGATCTGCCCGGCTTCTCGCTCGATACCACGATCGGCCAGAGCTACCGGCTCGGGCAGCGCCCGGTGCTGTTCCCGCAAGGCACCGGCCTCAGCGACCGGATCTCGGACATTGTCGGGCGAACCGAGCTCCGCTTCCGCGATTTCGTCTCGATCACCGCGCGCTACCGGCTCGACAAGGACGGGCTTGCGGTGCGCCGCAACGAGATCGATGCGACGATCGGGTCGCGCAGCACCTATGTCCTGCTCGGTTATCTCAGGCTCAACCGCCATATCGACCCGACCCTGGAGGACCTGCAGGACCGCGAGGAGGCACGGATCGCCGGTCGCGTGCAGGTCACCCGCTTCTGGTCGCTGTTCGGATCAACCGTGATCGACCTGACCAACAAGGCCGAGGATCCGACCTCGCTTGCCGACGGTTTCGATCCGGTCAGGCATCGCATCGGCGTCCAATATGAGGATGATTGCCTGCGGCTCGGCTTCACCTGGAAGCGGACCTATGAGGATACCGGCGACGCCAGGGCAGGCAACAGCTTCATCTTGTCGCTGGCGTTCAAGAATCTGGGACGCTAGACGCGTGGACAGGAATCTGGATGCTGGACGCGTGCACAACGACGCCGGACGGGGGACCAGGAATCTGAGACGCCGGAGGCTTGGGCAGGAATTGGGGCCGCTAAGCGCTGGTTCAGCTACAATGGAAGATAGGCCAATTCGCCATTGGCGCGGGACGGGATTTTGAAAGACGTGATGATTTCAATGAAGAAGGCGGGCCGGAACGGACGCAGCATGGGTTTTGCGGGCGTTGCGTTGCTGGCGATCGCCGGCATGACGACCGGTCTGTCGGCGCAGACAGTGAGCGACAACACCGTTCCGCCGGTCGGCCTCGACATCCCGGACAATGTGCAGATCTTCGGCAAGCTCGATCCGAATGTCCGCAAGCCGACCGCGATCGTCAACGAAACGGTGATCACCGGCACTGATGTCGATCAGCGGGTCAACCTGATCATCGCGGTGAACCAGCTCACGCTCAGCCCCGAGGAGAAGGACAAGGTCCGTCTTCAGGTGCTGCGCAGCCTGATCGACGAGACGCTCGAGATCCAGCAGGCCAAGACGGCCGAGGCGACCGTCAGCGCTGCGGAGCTCAACCAGAGCTACCAGCGGGTCGTGCAGAATTTCCACAAGTCGAACGCCGAGATGCGCGACTATCTCACCAGCATCGGCTCCTCGGAGCGCTCGCTCAAGCGCCAGATCGAGGCCGAGCTTGCCTGGCAGCGCTATCTGCGCCGCAAGGTCGAGTCGAACGTCAATGTGAACAACGAGGAAGTCGATCGCATCCTCAAGCAGATGCAGGCGGCCAAGGGCAGCAACGAATATCACCTGAAGGAGATTTATCTCTCGGCGGGTCCCGACCGCGCGCAGCAGGTCTTCGACAGCATGCGCCAGATGATCCAGAGCATCCAGAAGGGCGAGCGGCCCTTTGAATATTATGCCCGCCTCTCCGAATCGTCGACCCGCAGCACCGGCGGCGATCTCGACTGGATGAGCCAGGCCCAGCTCACCTATCTGCCCGACAGCCTGTCGAAGGCGGCGCAATCGATGAACGTCGGCGAAATCGCCGGGCCGATCGAGGTGCCGGGCGGCTTCTCGATCCTCTATCTCGTCGACAAGCGCCAGGTGCTGACGGCCGATCCGCGCGATTCGAAGCTCACGCTCAAGCAGCTCACCGTGAAATTCCCCGCCGGCACCACCCAGGCGGCGGCCGGTGCGCGGGTTGCCGAGCTCGAAAAGGCGACCCGGGCGATGCAGGGCTGCGGCACCGCCGCGAAAGTGGCTGCCGATCTCGGCGCTGAAGTGGTCGACAATGATTCAGTAATCGTCCGCCAGCTCCCGCCCAAGCTTCAGGAGATGGTGCTGGCGATGCAGATCGGCCAGGCAACGCCCTGGTTCGGCACCCCCCAGGACGGCGTTCGTACCCTTGTGTTGTGCGGCCGCGACGATGCGGCGGGCGGCGTCCTGCCGACCGCCGAGCAGGTGACTGACCAGATCACCCAGCAGCGCGTCAATCTGCGCGCCCAGGCAGTGCTGCGCGATCTTCGCCGCGACGCGGTGATCGAATATCGCTGAGCGGGGCGCCTGACATGATCGCGCCGCTCGCGGTCTCGATGGGCGATCCCGCCGGGATTGGGCCTGAAGTCATTGCCAAGGCATGGGCCGCGCGCGATGCCGAGGGGCTGGCGCCGTTCTTCGCGGTGGGCGACGCCCGCGCGATCAGTGCCGTCTGGTCGGGGCCGGTCGCCCGGATTTCCGATCCTGCCGAGGCTGGCGCCGCCTTCAGCCGTGCCCTGCCCGTCCTGAATGTCGAGGATGGCGGCGAAATCACGCCCGGCAGACCCGATGTCGACGGCGCCCGCTGCGCGCTCCACGCCCTGGAAATGGCCGCCGGGCTCACCCGCTCGGGGCCGGCCGGCGCGCTGGTGACCGGCCCGGTTTCGAAGGCGCAGCTCTACCAGATCGGCTTCTCCTATCCCGGCCAGACCGAATTCGTCGCCGAGCGCTGCGGCATCGCCGGCGAGAATGCAGTGATGATGCTCGCCGGGCCGACCCTGCGGGTCGTGCCGATCACCACGCATGTGCCGCTCGCGAGCGTCTCCGGCCTGCTCTCGGTCGAGCTGATCGTCGCCAAGGCGCGCGCGACCGCGCGGGGCCTGATGCGCAATTTCGGCATCCTGATGCCGCGGCTCGCCTTTGCCGGCTTCAACCCGCATGCCGGGGAGAGCGGCGCGATCGGCCGCGAGGAAATCGACTTCATCATCCCCGCCATCGAGATCCTCCGCGAGGAGGGCATCGAAGCGACCGGCCCGTTCGCCGCCGACACCATGTTTCACGAGCGCGCCCGGGCGACCTATGATGCCGCGCTCTGCTGCTATCATGATCAGGCGCTGGTGCCGCTCAAGACGCTGCATTTCGACGAGGGGGTGAACATCACCCTCGGCCTGCCGATCGTCCGCACCTCGCCCGATCACGGCACTGCCTTCGGTATCGCCGGCCAGGACCGGGCTGAGCCCGGCGCGACGATTGCCGCGATCCGGCTTGCCGCCAGCGCGGCCGAGCGCCGCGCCGCCGCTGGGGCGTGACCCCGCTTCATCCCCTGCCCCCCTTGCGCGAGGTGATTGCGCGCCACGGGCTCGCCGCCAGCAAGGCATTGGGCCAGAATTTCCTGCTCGACGCCCAGCTGCTCGCCCGGATCGCACGGATTCCGGGCGACCTGACTGACGCCGAGGTGCTCGAGATCGGCCCCGGCCCCGGCGGCCTGACCCGCGCTCTGCTCGCCGCGGGCGCGCGTGTGACCGCGATCGAGCGCGACCGCCGCTGCATCCCGGCGCTCGCCGAGCTCGGCGAGGCCTTCCCCGGCCGGCTCAGGGTGATCGAGGAGGATGCGCTCGAGATCGACGCAACGGCCTTGTTCGAGGGCAGGCCGCATATCGCCTCGAACCTGCCTTACAATATCGGCACCGCCCTGCTGGTGCGCTGGCTTTCGGCCGACTGGACGCCCTGGTGGCAAAGCCTGACGCTGATGTTCCAGAAGGAAGTCGCCGAGCGCATCGTCGCGCCGACTGACGGCGAGGCTTATGGCCGGCTCGCCGTGCTCGCCCAGTGGCGCAGCAGCGCGAAGCTCGCGATGCCGGTGCACCGTTCGGCTTTTACGCCCGCGCCCAAGGTGATGTCGGCGGTTGTTCATATCGTGCCGGAGGAAGAACCGGCCGGCGTGAAGTTCGCGGTGCTTGAGCGGCTGACCGGGGCCGCCTTCGGGCAACGGCGCAAGATGCTGCGGCAGAGCCTGAAATCAGTGCCCGGCGCGATCGAGGCGCTCGAGCGGGTCGGAATCGACGCAACGCGCCGGGCCGAGACGGTGAGCGTGGCCGAGTTCGTCGAGCTGGCCCGGGCGCTGAGCTGAGCCGAACCCCTCGCCCAAAATCTTTTGTGCTTCCCCGGCGGAGCGCCCCGACAAGGCGGAATATGAAGCCTGTAGCGGCGCGTAAAAGCTGTAGGCATCCGGCGACGACCGCAAGCGTGACCGCCTGACGGAATGTCGATCGGCGCCCTTGTTGGTGATTATATTGGTGCCTGTCAGCTAGCCTCAAGCTGCTGTCCCGGATGGGTTGCTGGCGTTCCCCCGCGGAATTGCCGGGACAAGGCATGATAAAGCTTATGCTTACATATCTTGGCGCTGACGGCATCCGCGATCAGAGCTGTGGCGATGAGCGGCAGGATCATTGTCCGGTCTGCCGTCATTTCCATCATGATGATGACCGAGGTCATCGGCGCGCGTACCACGCCCGTGAAATAGCCGACCATGCCCAGCAAGACGATGGCGCCCGCAGGGCTGCCGGGAAAAACGACCGAGATTAATTGGCCAAGCCCTGCACCGACAGATAGTGCGGGCGCAAAGATGCCGCCGGGCGCACCGCTCAGCGCCGTCGCTATGGTCGAGACAAATTTAGCCGGTCCGAAGATCATTGGCGCACTGTGGCCCGCCAGCAGCAATTTGGTTGCTTCGTACCCCGTCCCCCAGCTCAGGCCGTCCGTTGTCCATCCGGTCATGGCAACGACAAACCCGCACAGTGCTGCAAGCAAGACTGGGCGGGATCTGATGGCCATCAGCCATGACTTTCCCGGCATCGTCATGGCAATCAGGCTGCGTGAGAATAAGCCGCCCAGAATACCTCCGGTTATTCCCGCTATGGGGGAAACGACGAACATGGTGCGCAGCGGCATCCCGCCCTCCATCGCGCCGAAGTAGACATAATCGCCGGCCAGGCCGAGGCTCACCAGCCCCGAGATCATCACAGCCAGCATCACCATCACCGCGACCTTCTGCTCGAAGGCAGCGGCCAGTTCCTCGATGGCAAAGGCGACACCAGCCAGTGGTGTATTGAAAGCGGCGGCAACGCCGGCAGCGCCGCCGGCGATGATCACGCCGGCTGTGATCGGCACGCGAAACCAGCGATGGACAGCCACCATCAGCGCGGCGCTGATCTGCACGGTCGGCCCTTCGCGGCCCACCGAACCACCGGCCAGCAGCATGGCGATCGTGCCGGCCAGCTTGGCCCATGCCGTCTTGAGCGACACGAGATCGCCATTCGCATGGCGCTCGGGATTGCGGCCGGCGGCCATGACTTGCGGAATGCCCGACCCGCGCGCCGCAGGGAAGGAATGGCGCGTCACATGGACAACGGTTGCGAAAACCAGCGGCGTGACAACAAATGGTGCGTAAGGTGAAATCGCCACCAAGTGAAGGAAGAGCTTCTGCGCGACCTCGCCCATTCGTGCGAAAATGATCGCAGCCAGGCCAAGCGTCACTGCACCGATGATAGCTGCTAAGCGGTTATGAACAACGGCAACATGCCTGTAAGCCAGCAAGGTTGGAAGACGTTTGGGCATATGCTTGCCTTAGACCGCAGCATTGCTCCCGCCAATGCAATCTGTTGGGTCGCGGCCTAGGCCTGCCGGGTCGCCTCCAAAGCCAGCGCCTTCAGCGCTTCAATGTCGTTCGGCAAAAGCGAATTGGCCGTGTCCATGGCCTGCTTCACTGCAAGGCGTGGCCCGCCGGACGGATACTGAAAGCTGATCCGGCGATCGGGCATGGATCGGTTCGATTCAACTTCGGGAAAGAGTGTGAAATGAGCGCGAGCGGGCGAATGCGTCCCGGTTCCGTCCTGCTCTTTGACATGACCGGTTTTTCAGCCAGCGGCGCTGCCCTTCCAACTGGCCCGCTGTTCCCCGCTGTTCCTCGCTGTTCCTCCCGCTGATATCGTCGCTGTTCCCCCGCTGTTATTCCGCTGTTATTCGATAACAGCGGGATTGCCGATAAACTCCTGATAATAATCAGGAAAATCGAGCGCAAAATCCAACATAACAGCGGCGAAAACTGAACGACTACCGGCTGGCGCCGGTAGGTTCGGTTGGAGTGGCTGAAGCCTTTTCAATTGGGG
>NZ_BAAAEH010000025.1:0-13403 GCF_039522915.1 Sphingomonas oligophenolica | reverse complement strand
CGCCGCCGCACATCCCGAGATCGCCAAAGCCGCATGAGGCCCCTCGTGGGGGTGTTTTAGCGCTTACATGGCAACCTGCGCCGCCGACAGTCGAAGCGCGCCCTCATTGGCGCGCGGCCACACGAACTTTCCGCGCTCCAGGCGCTTGGCATAAAGGCACAGGCCTGACCCGTCCCAGACCAGGGCCTTTAGCCTGTCGCCTCTTTTTCCGCGGAACAGGAACACCGCTCCGGAGAACGGATCGAGCTGAAGGATATTGCGCACCTGCGCCGCCAGCCCATCAAAGCCCTTGCGCATGTCGCACGGCGCCAGCGACAGATAGATCTTCGTCGATGGCGGTAGCGCCAGGCTCAATGATCCAGCCCCCGCACCACATCCAACACCAGCGTCAATGCCCCCCGATCAACCACGCCACCCACCGATACCGTCAAGCCGCCGCCGGCGCGGATTTCGATCCGACCAGCCTCACCAGCCTTTGGCGGCGGCGAGGACGTCGCCAGTTCGACCGGAACGAAGCCAGCCATCGCCCCGTGCAGCAAATGCCGACGCCAGGTGTACAGCTGCCCAGTTCCGATCCCGTGGCGCCGCGCAACCGACGATATGATCGCGCCCGGCTCCGTCGTCTCCTTCAAAATCGCCAGCTTTTCCTCGTCGCTCCAGCGCCGCCGGCGCTCAATCCGGACGAGCACCCCGCCATCGTTCCGATCGCTCATACGAGGCTCGTTTGACCGCTCACTAACCATCACTCGTCGCCTTTCGTGAAGGCCCGCGAGCTGTCCTAATTTGCCGCCGTCAACAAGACCGGGTTCCGTCGGCGCTTACACACCACCAATGCCATCGAGGCGCTCAACTCGAAGCTCAGACGCGCGGTCAGGGCCAGGGGCCACTTCCCCAGCGACGAGGCCGCCACCAAGCTGCTCTATCTGATCTTGAACCGGTCGGAGAAAGAGTGGAAAATGCCGCCACGTGAGTGGTCCATGGCCAAGGCCCAGTTCGCCGTCATCTTCGGCGAACGCTTCATCAGGGCCATGGCGGCGTAATGTTCAACCGTCCGCCCACACACGGAAATCCTGACAGTCCCCGCGACCTGCGCCACAAAGGCGCCCGGCGCGAAGGCCTCTGCAAGGATCTGCAGTCGTTCCTCTTCGCTCCACCGTCGCCGCCGCTCCGTAGCGATGTGCTCAGCTTTCAATTACCCACAAGTCTGAGCTCTGCCGAACTTGGCTACTCTTGTGAGGCCGGCCGCTCACGGCATCTACCCCGTCCGCACGATCTTCACGTCGCTTATACGCCCTTCTCGAGCGACGGATGCCGAATCCGGGTCAACGGCGATGCTTATGGTTTGAGCGCTGCAGGATTCGGGCGGAACACTGAAGTCATAGGAACTCAATGAGTCAAGGTGCTTCGTGGCTGCTGCGGAGGTCAACACACCCCCGCCGCCGATGCATGAAACACCAATATGAACCCAGGCGGGAGCATCTCCGCTGTTACTGGCAGCACGCCAAGATACTCGATATCGGCCAGATCGAAGCGTCGTTATGCGGCTCGCAACCGTTTGGCGCCATGACACCTGCGAGAGAAAATGGAGAGCCGTGCCGCCCTTTGCTGACGCGGTCTTGATTACGTCCGATTCCAATCCGGCGGCCTTCGCGAGCGACCATTCGAAGGGAGAAGCGCTTGAGTTAGGTAAGGATAGTAGAAATGGCAGGTCTTGCGCTGGGATGTTGGCATTAAGCTGCGTGCCGGCGATTAACTTCCACAACGAAAATGCGTCACTAGCTTTTCCTGACTTGATCAAGGAGAGCGTAATCTGCGTAATATAGCCTCTATCAAGCACCAGTCCTTGATGAACTGCCTGAGAAATAGTCATTAATTTCTGCAATCGAGTATCGGCGCTGCGTCGGTCCAGGTTTTCAAGATAGAATGAAACCCAAGCGGGGTTCTCCGCGAGCCTGCTCGCCAAGGCAGCACGGCCAACGGGCGACTCGCCCAGAAAATTCAAACTAGAATCGACCGTGGGATCCTTCACGCCGATTCTAAGCAATGCATCGACACGTTGCGCCGCTACGCGAAAATCACCCGAGGTTTGAGCGACAGAAAGCCAGAAGTGCTGCACCCATTGATCACGCCAGCCAAGCGCTGCGGCCACCGTGAACGCACCGAGTGCCTCGTTAGTCCTCTTTTCTCCGAGAAATGCGCTGCCCAGCAATGAAGCCGTCCGCTGGCCAATTGGGTCCTCCGACACCGCGCGCTTCGCGCTGGCCACTGCACGACTGTAATCCCCGCGTTCAAGTGCTTCAACCGCCATGGCGCGTGACTGATTTGGGCCTCTAATTGGGAATAGAGATTGCAGGTTATACCCTAAGTCTAACGCGCATTCACGATCGGATGTCGAGATCAAACAGCCGCATCCCGCAGAAACCAACGCGAAAATACTAGCTAACTTCAAAATAACCATGTGGAGTCGCTATTCCCCCGATCCTATCAATCTAGCATTCGATCCATACGTATAATAATTGTATCCGTAGTACTGTGTATCCCCAGTTTTCTTCGGATCAAACTTCGTGAGTACAGCGCCGATAAGGGAAATGTGGGCGCCCCGCAGTCTGCGAACCGCTCCCTTTGTCGCACCGCGGTGCCCGCGATTGGATTCGACAATGAAGATCGTTGCTTCGACCAAAGCCGCCACAATCGGGGCATCTGCTAGGCCGAGAACGGGTGGCCCGTCGATAACAATAAGGTCAAAATGGTTGGTCAACTCGTGGAGAATCTCGGCCATGACCGGCCCGCCGAGCAAGTCGGTAGGGCTGGTCGGAATAGGGCCGGATGGCACAAAGGCCAGATTAGGCTCGGCTGTCGCTTTTGTGGCGTCGGGAAGATCAGATTGGCGAGTTAGAATTGTGGAAAGACCGATATCGTTCTTCATACCGAGGAGGGTATGGAGGGAAGGTCGGCGCATATCTGCGTCAATGAGCACGACTCTCAAGCCAAGCCGAGCAAAATTAGTCGCGATCGCGTAACTGGATGTCGTCTTGCCCTCAGATGGCTGGCTGCTCGTGATTAGCAGCGAACGGGGGAGACCACGGGGAGTGGAATATGAGAGGGCGGTGCGAAGGGCATAATAGGCCTCAGAGATAACCGAACGCGGCGAGTCGAGCTGCTGCTTGAGTGTTTCCTCACCTTCCGACCGGGGGATAACGCCGAGCACGCCAAGGCCAAGCTTCCGTTCAATATCTTCTGGCACCCTGACCGCATCGTCAATTTGCTCACGCACGAAGACAATAATAGCTGCGAGCACCATTCCTGCGAGGATCGACAGCGCTAGGTTTAGGAAGAGCTTCGGCGAGGACGGCGATCCGGGCACTTCCGCTTCGTCGATCACCGAAATATTATTTGAACTGACACCGGCCGCAGCGCTGACCTCCTTATATCGCTGCAATAGACCATCATAGAGTGTACGGTTCGTATCCGCCTCGCGCGACAAGATATTATAGCGAACGCCGCGGTCCTGTTCTGACAAAGTCTCGCCCTTGAGGGAAGAAACCTGACTGTCGAGCGATTGCTCCTGGCGAAGGGCAACCTCATATTGCCCCCGGATCGACGACCGGATGCTGGATGCTATGGCTGTTATCTGAGACGTCAATTCAGCGATCTGCGCCTTGGTTTGTTGGATACTTGGGTAGTCGTCACGGTGCCGCGCGCGCTCATCCATCAGCTCCGCAGTCTTGGTAGCCTTTTGCTGCAATAGACTCTGTACAGTTCCGTTCGCAAGCACATCGGGTATGTTGAGGAGAGGAACGCCCTCGACTTCCCGCCATTTCTGTTCCGCGGCGATGCGATCAGCTTTTGCTGCGTTGGCTGCTTGATTCAACTGGATCAGGCTCGCGGTCGTGACCGAACGCGGGCCACTCATCCCGCCCGGATTGGGGTCGCTGGTTTTGATCAGACCGGCTTCGCGCGCATAATCGTTCAGGTCACGCTCGGATTGCTCCAATCGCGTTTTCGCCTCTGCCAGTTGCTTGCCGAGAAAGCTTCTGGCGTAGGATGAGCTTTCATATTTTCGTTGCAGATTGTTAGTGATGAAACTGGTCGCATACGTATTCGCCAATTTAGCGGCCAATTCTGGATCCGGACTCGTGAAGGAGATTTTGACAACGCGCGAGTCGCGCGGAAGGACGACGTCGAGGTTATTCTGAACCAAATTGATCGTCAGGTCTCTCAGCGCTCGTTGTCGCCGGACATCATCGACCGCTGGTGGCACTTGTACCTTCATTGCGGCGAGGAATTTCGGGTCACCACTGAGCCCGAGCTCTTGGGTCACCCGGATCGCCATCGAGCGGCTGCGCAACACATCTGTCTGTGTTTGCAAGAAACGGTCTGCGTCCTGATAGGCGCTACTCGGCTGCACATCGTCCGAGCTGAGAATCTTGTCAGCCTCTTGGTCGATTTGAACGCTGGCAGTCGCAACATATTTTGGGGTCATTAAGAGTGTGCCGATAAAGCCAAGCACAAGAGCGAGGAAAATTACCCCCACGATCAACCAGATATTGCGTCGTAGGATGATGTAGATCTGCCTGAAATCTATGCCGAAGCCAGGCGCATCTTCCGGATAGGCCATCTCGAGATAGCCCCGATCGCCCATGCTGGGGACGATATCGCCGGAAGCTTGATCGGTCCTAATGATGTTCAACTGACTACCCCCGCAGCATCAAAGGCTGGATTAGAAATAACGAAAGAGCGCCAATATGGGCGCGGTCTGGAGAAAGTCGCGGTATAGACCTTTGGCCGCGGAGAAGCCTACCACAACCACGTCGCCACCGATAAGTTCAGGATCGTCCATTTTCCCGGCTCGGATCGCCCGCAAATCGAATACGGCGGCGGAGCGCTTGCCATTGATGACCCGGAAGATAACCACCTCATCCAGCTTTGCGGTGCGGGTCGGGCTCTTGGCTCGCGCGATCGCCTCGAGAAGCGTCGATCGCCCGCTGATTTCATAAACGCCGGGCTCCGTCACACTGCCTTCGACCGTCACATGCTGCGAGACCGACGAACTCACGACAACGGAAACCTGTGGATCTTTCAGGTAGCGTTGATTGAGCAGGTTCGCGATCTCTCGCGACAATTCATTCGCCGTCTTGCCGCTTGCCGTCACGGTTCCGATCAGCGGAAAGTTGAGGCCGCCATTCGCATCGACAGGGATTTCCTTGAAACTGAGGTCCGGCTCCTGGAACACGGTGATGCTCAACACGTCGAGCGGGCCGATCTTGTAGTCGCCTGGTGCAGAATCGGGCGAACGGCCTGGAATCATCGAATAGGCCGCCGCGCCGCGCGGCCCCTCCGGCGGGACGCCTTGGCAGGCACTGAGTCCGAGGATCAGGAGTGAACCGACAAATCTACGAAACCACTTCATCGTCCGAAGACCCCTTGATGTATGCCATCAGTCCTTTGTCGGGAGTTGACGGATGTTGTGCGACTTCGGTCACTCGATTTGCCCAAAATGCCGATCGCCAGACCCGCAATACCCGCAAGCGACATACAGCGGATTGGATAGTCCACCAGCGAATGCAACGCCAAAATCAGCAACGCACCGAGAGCAAACCATGAAAGCGTCAGCCCGCTCGAATCCTGCGGTGAGCGGATTGTCGACAAGATTCGTCCAGCGAGGCTGATCGCGCAAGCGAGAAGTACGACGATGCCTGCCAATCCTGCTTCCAGCGTATATTCCAGATAATCTTCATGAGCCCGGTTCGGCCAGGACGTGTCAACCGCTTCAAGCGGCTCGGCTGCGATGAATACAGGCACGAATGTCCCGATACCGGATCCGACAGGCCAATATTGGCCGATCACGTAGCGCGTGTCAGCCCAGAGCTCCGGTCGCGCGTCACTCTTCTGCGCAAATCGGTCCCAGGTCTGTTGCAGCCTTGAATTGTCTCGCAGCGCCGCGACGGTCCCCAGCGTCACAACGCATATAGCGACGATCGCCAGTGCTGTGCGCCGCGCAATCGTGACTCTTGGACGGAAGATGGTGAGGAGCGAAAGTCCCGCTACCACCAGCAAGGATGTCCCGGCGCGAGAGCCTGTCAGGATCACGGAGAGCAGGAGAAAGAGCGTGATCCCAACATAAAGAGCGCGGGCGATCGCTGATTTGAAAAGATCGCGCCTGATGGACGCGAACGCACCCAACGCCAGGATGCCGATCAGCAGGACATCCGCAGTAGCATTGCGGTTCGCCTGGAAGCCCGTGGCGAAGCCATAGTGAGTGTATGTGTAGAAGCGCAACCAGTTGGCGTTGCCGGACGAAAGCTGGATAACTCCGACAATAGCCGAGAGGATCACTAGGCCGGCGAGGCACGCCAGCAAATCGACGCGCTCCTTGAGCGGAAGATTCGATACGAAAAAGATCATTGTAATCGGTGGGATGAGAGAAAGCATCGACGCTGCGGTCATCCACGGCGCCAGCGTGATCGGCCGCCACGTATCGCCGGCACCGACTAGGCGAAGCGCCGCGAGTTCGACCTCGCGCCCGGGCAGCGACTGCCAGATTGAGGGGGGCAGGGGGATCAACTGAACGATTGGAACGGCCGCAAAAGCCGCCACACAACCCCACAACAGCCAGTCCTTTGATTTCTCTTGCGTCCCGCTTCGGGGCAGGACGAGCCAGACGGCCAGCGCAATAAGTGACGCGAGCTGCACCACAAGCTCCGGCATCGGAGAGGGCGATCCGCCTCCACCGAATATAACGCAAACACCGAGAAATACGGCGGCGATGGTAAGTCGTGGGCGAGATTCGCCAGCAATCACTGGCTTGGTCTCGCGGCCATCAGGTTACACATACTAACCAAGTTATGCCCCAAAAAAACTGCCCCGAAGCTAGGCAACAGGGCAGGTTCCAAAAGCAGGCAAACCGGCGAATTTATCACGTCACCGGACGTCAATTCTAGTGCGATCAGCCTGGGCTGTCGTTCGCCGCAACGATAGCGCCCGCGGTAATCGCAGCGCCCGCAGCAAGGAGAAGAAGCAAAGACGTACCCGCAACAGCCTCACTCTTCTTCCTCAACGTCCCCGTCGTCCGGACGCCCGACACCGGCGCGGGCAACGCCTTCAGTGCTGGAACGGAGCTAGCGGAGCGGGTTTGCTCGCCTGCGAACGCGCTCGTCGATGAAAGCAAAAGGGCGCCGCTCACAATGACGGCGGCAAATTTCGTGATAGCCATTGTCGTCGTGTCCTTCTTCTATCTCATATGTTGCAATACGGAATAATCCGTTGCGCGAGAAAACGCAAGTGTCTTCCCAACGTCCAGGATTTTTGGGGTTCCAGTCGGGTCATTTGAGCGGAGTAGGCGTGTCACCACACAATGGCGCCTGATAATGGAGCGCAAGACTGCCTTGAAGCGATTGGGATCGTCATCGTAACTACCCCGGGGCTGAAGGACGCCGGAAAATTGTGGCGAAATCGCGCCGTCCCATTTGTTCGGAATATGAGGAGTTGAATCAGGTCAAATGGCGAATCTTCGTAACCGCATTATGGTGGCTCTGGCGGCGGCGCTGTTGATGTCGGCTGCCGCATCGGGAGACGCTCTGCCCTCTCCGGTTGCGGCACCGCCGCCGTCTGTTGCTTCGGACGACACCGTTACGATCCGAGCACTCGAGGGCCTGCGTGCGGCCGATATCCGGCTGGGTTCGATCATTTACCGCCTCGCTCGCGCCAATGTCGCCCTGTGCAATCGCCGGAGCGTGCTGACCGGCCTTCTTCTTCACAGCTTGCCAACCTATAGTCCGGAAGTGCGCGACGTCGCGAAGCGGCATTTCGCATTCGCATCGCCGATCGCAGTGGAAGGTGTCGTGCCGGACAGTCCAGCGGCGCTCGCGGATATCCGGATGGACGACTCGCTCGTTGCGCTGGATCGGGTTGACCTAACCATGGGAACGTTGGATCTCGCCACCGTGAACAGCCGCCTCGAAGCGTCGCCACAGGCACGCGCGATCGGCCTCGATCTACTGAGACGGAGCGACCATATCACCAGGCAGATTGTCCCTGTTACGGGCTGTGCCGGTCACGCCGAGGTGCGTGTGACGGCCGAGTTGAACGCGGCAACCGACGGCATGACGATCCAGGTCAATTCCGGCCTGATGAACCTGCTGACCTCTGATGATGATCTTGCTGCGCTTGTTGCGCATGAACTAGCGCACATCATCCTAAGGCACCCCGAACGGTTGACGGAGGCGAAGGTTGATCGTGGGATATTGCGCGACTTTGGGCGAAATGCCCGCTTGATCAGGCGGACTGAAATAGAAGCTGACCAACTGAGCGTCTATTTGCTCGCCAATGCGGGCTATGATCCTGCGGCTGCACCGCATTATCTAAAGACTTATGGCAGCCGCATGGGCGTCAACAACATCCTTGCTGGAAGCACGCACCCACGGGGAAAAGAGCGTATCAAGTTGATGGAGGCCGAGGTAGCGAAGCTAGCGGGTCAGCCGAGCCGGCCAATCATTCCCGCCTGGGTCCAATCCCGCGCCCTGCCGCTTGGTTGATACCCAAGTTTAGAGGCCAGATCGATCCCAACCGCACCGATCGTTTTTTAAGTCTGCAGCGTCCATCGCTCCGCGCCTTCCAGGGCGAGGGCGGTTAGCTTCCCGCTATAACATGCGCCCGTGTCGATCCCGATTCGATCGGATTGATAATCGATGTCCGCGGTGGGCGTGTGCCCGTGGATAACCACATGGCCGTCATTGCGTTGAGCCTCCAGGAAGGGACGCCTGATCCACCGCAGGTCGTTGCCGTGCTGGCGATCGAGGTGCACGCCAGGGCGAATGCCGGCATGCACAAAAACATAGTCGCCCATCACGATCATGTCTTCGGCTCGGTCAAGCATGTTGACGTGGTGCTCAGGGATCCGCTTTTCCAGCAGGTCGGCCAGATCCTGCATCGTGCCCAGATCGGCATCTTCGCGCGAGATTCCGTAGCTTTCCAGTGTCTCATAGCCGCCCATGCCGAGCAGACTTCGTGCCGCTTTGGAACAGCCACGTGCCGCTGACACAAAGATCTCTTCATGATTGCCTTTGAGCAGCCGGACGCGCTGGCTCGCATCGAGAAGCGCACGGACAATTTCCACCACCCTCGCCGAGGCCGGCCCGCGGTCGATTAGATCGCCCAGAAAGATCAGATGCACCAAGGCTTCATCGCGGCCAGCGACATCTGCTTCGATCATGCCGATCATGCGGGCAAGTAGATCCGCACGCCCGTGCACGTCACCGATCGCGTAAACCCGTTCGCCCGGCGGCAGACTGGGCAATTTCGATCTCTTGCGGACAAATTTACTGAACAACATCTGTGCTGCAATTGTGCCTGAGTCTGGCCTTGGTCAAGTGTCGATCACACAGTCCCGTCCGAGGTCAGCTGGTTGCGGTTGTCGCTGATGGGCCGGTCTTGGCGACGCCACGCCGGGTAGCTCGGTGGTTATCGTTCCTCGTGCAGCGCTGTGTAGGCCATGCGCTCCCATATATTGGCGGCATCGCTTGGCGCGCCAGCGCGATCGCCCTCTTTGAGCATTGCGTCTGTTGGCGTACGGATAATCGTCAGCATGCGGAGCGCGGCCATGAGATGGGGTGTCCGCTGGCTTTCCGACATTGCCTCCCATTCAGAATCACCCTCGATCGAGGCTGCACCGGAAAGGCTGGCGTGAATGCCCCGGGCAATCCGTGTAAGCATTGTCATGTTGCGATCTCCGTTGGCCGTTCTCCTCTCATCCCCGAATCCAAGTCCGGTGCCAGCAGAAAACACGAAATGTCTGTGTGAGGCAATCGACCATCCTAATCCTTCCGACTCATCACGATCGAGGATCGCTGCTAAGTCACTTGAAAAAATCGATTTTTTCGGAGCGCCGGGCTAAAGATTGTCTCCGTTCTGGGCAAGCTGCTCGACTGAAAAGCACCAAACGGCTATACAGCGTCGCTTTCGTACAATTGGGTCGACCATATGTCGGATAGTCAAGCCCTGCTCAGCGATGCTCCGGGGATTAGCATTACAACATAGCCCTTGAACCGGCATCATCGGGCTGCGTATGGGCCAGTGGGGCAATAGCTTAATAAGCGATTAGGCGATTTGAGCCGTCAAATCTGGGAAGACAGGCGATGAAGGTTGAGCTTGTTCGAAACCAGCCTCGCTACGACGTCGAGGGGGGCATCGATACCGATCCCGACGTGCGTCCGTCGCGCCGGATGGCGCGCGTGCGTCTCCATGTTACGCTCGTCATTCTTGACATTTTTTGCATCGTCGCAAGCTTCGGTCTTTCCCACCTCGTATATCCGCCAGCGGGGGGGCAATGGTCAGTCGTCGCAACCGTTATCACTCTGGTGTACCTTGGCGGCGCGGTGAGTGCCGGTGCCTATGCCGCCGACATCAGTATCGGCCTGAAGACCGGGGTGACGCGCGCCCTCCGAGCGCTGCTGCTCGCGGCGGCCACCGTTCTGTTCGTTGCTTTCTATTTCAAGGCAAGCCAGCACCTCTCGCGGGTCGCTTTCGCGATCAGCATTACGGCAAGCTCGTGCTCGATCGTCGTCATGCGAACCCTGGTGCTGCGAAAGGCCAGGGCGGTATTCGGCGGCAACCCGTATACCGTCGTCCTGATTACCGAAAATCCGACTCGCTTTCCGCGGGATGAATTCTCGAGAGTCATCAGCGCATTCGATTTCGATCCCGCCATTGGTTCCCCAATGATGTTCGACCGATTGGGAAACGCTTTGCGGGGGGCGGACCGTGTCGTCCTGGATTGCTCACCGGAGCATCGACTGGCCTGGGCCGGCGCGCTTCGCGGTGCCAATGTTCTTGCCGAGATCATTATGCCCGAGCTCGCCGAGATGGCGCCGCAAGGGGTCGGCCATTTCGGGGCTTTGCCGACGATCGTGGTCGCCCGGGGTCCCCTCGGGCTATTCGATCGCGTAGTGAAGCGCCTCTTCGATCTTGCCGTCGCGGGACTTGCCTTGCTCCTGCTTGCTCCCCTTCTGCTGGCGGTGGCGCTTTTGATCAAGATTGAGAGTCCCGGCCCAGTCTTCTTCATTCAGTCGCGCATCGGTCGCGGCAACCGGATTATCAGGGTCCTCAAGTTTCGCAGCATGCACACCGAACTGTGCGACGGGGACGGACTGACCTCTACGCTCAGGGATGATGACCGAATTACACGAGTCGGTCGCTTTATCCGGATGGTCAGCATCGACGAGCTGCCCCAGCTGGTCAACGTGGTCCTGGGCAGCATGAGCATCGTCGGACCCAGGCCACATGCGCTTGGTTCCCGCGCCGAGGGCAAGTTGTTCTGGGAAATCGATGAACGCTATTGGCATCGCCATGCTGCCAAGCCGGGCCTGACCGGACTGGCCCAGGTGCGAGGCTATCGCGGCGCCACCCATGTGAGCGCCGACCTGACCGATCGGTTGCATGCCGACCTTGAATATCTGAACGGCTGGTCGATCTGGCGCGACCTCAGGATCGTCTTCATGACGTTCGGCGTGATCGTGCACAAGAACGCCTATTAGGCACCTGCAACAGCAGCGAGCCGAACGAGTGGATCATCTGCGATTGGGGGCGATCAATGGCTGCGAACGCGGCGCGTGCAAACTACTAACACCACCCAGTTTACAGGGTGAGTCGTAACAATGCCTAGGCGGTTGGCCGCGATTAAGCGTGATCCTTGACGGCTTGTCTATCCTCGACTTTCCAACCTTCCACGCCCCGAATCATCGGGCATCCGCAGCCTGTGCATCGGCTCCGAAAAACCTCTCCGTCGAAGATAGCGTCGTGTCTGTCGCGATGGTGTTTGCCGAACAGGCATCGAAGCAACTGAAGTGGCTTCATTATCACCGATCCCCCCGAACTGGCAGCAAGCTTCAGCTAATGTATAGCACGATAAGCGGAGGAATTTGGTGAAAATAGTGTCATTCGTTGATTGATCCGGACATATTCTTCCTCGTCGTGGTGGCTCGATTCTCTTGTGAAGGCGCTCACCGATCGCGCCTCGAACGCGGAGATGGATCACCACATTGCCGGCGATGGCGATTCTGGCAACATGCGCAACGGCTACGGCCGGAAGACCGTGATGAGCGAGACCGGCAGCCTTGCGATCGACGTGCCGCTCGATCGTCAGTCGAGCTTCGACCCGCAGCTGATCGCCAATCTGACAGAAGCGGCAGGTCAGCGCTGTTGGCAAATGACCGTTATATTTGCAGCTGTACCCAGGTCGCCCGCTTCGAGCGCCATGCGCCGCGCGTCGGCGCACTTGCCTTCGAGGATGAGTTTGGCCGCTTTCGCGGCGACGAAATTATGCTCCCGGTCCCGAAGGTCCGACTGCCCGGTTGAGGACGTGCTGGTTGTTGGCGCGAGGGGCGGCTGCGCAGATGCACCCGATGGATCGATGAATTCGATCCGTCGAACACCCCGGTCAGCGAGTTTGAAGGCGATCTTCGAGAGGCATTTGATATCCGCGTTGGCCCGGGCGGAGACCCGCACCGGCCTGCCGCTCGCCCATTCCCTTGCGCGCTTGTCGAATTCGCTCTCGGTCATCTCCTTGTCCGCGAACTTCACGACGCACCTGTCCCTGACCGCCGTTACGACGACATCGTCGGGCATCGGCTCGACGGTGCCAGCCTGAAGAGCGCTTCCGAGAGCTATTACAATGACAGCTGCGATCAAGGTCATGCGCTCCTGGAGCATCGCCGAATCAGAGGGGGAGCACCCGACGAAGCGACAAAGTGCGAAAAAAAGCAATCAACATCCAGAGAAGGAAACGCTCGGCAGTCGCCATACTCGGAATCGATCCAGGATAGCGAAGCGACAGCGCGGAGGCGATTCTTATCTCAACTGCGTTGCTCGTGGCTTGTCAATCAGCGCGCTGGAGGCCCCCCCGATCGGCGTCAATGCACCGATCCACACGTGTGGCTTGATGACGCGCGAGGGTGATTATCCCACCGGGCGCTCCTCGCGCCTCAATCGATGAACCACTCACCATTCACCTTCACGATGTGAAGTCCGCAGCCTGCGCAGCGCGCGTGGAGATAGTTCAACCTGACCCATGGTCCGCTAGATGTCGGGCGATGGCGGCCCTGGGCACATGGCTTCGGTTGTAAAAGCTTCAGCGGCCACTTTCCGTTCAAGGCATTTCCCTTTTTTGGAATATACAAATGAACGCAAACTCATGACGACGCCCGGAAACGGAATGGGGTCGCCCCAAGGCTGTAATAAGATTATGGCGTGATCGCCAGGTTAACGCCAGCCTGGGAAAGCAACTAGGCTGCGACTATTTCGCCCCGTGCGGTTCGGAAAGCGTGCTTTCGGCACGTTCGGTGCCGACACGTGCGGTCGCGGCATTGTCGACAAACCACCGATAGGTACTGGCCAGACCCTCGCGCAGC
>NZ_BAAAEH010000024.1:0-97358 GCF_039522915.1 Sphingomonas oligophenolica | reverse complement strand
CTTCATCAGGGCCATGGCGGCGTAATGTTCAACCGTCCGCCCACACACGGAAATCCTGACAGTCCCGTCCATTATTGGACGAATCGTACGTGCCTCTGATAAGACCGCTGCCGTCTTTCCAGGTCCAAGTCGTTCCTGAAAACGACATGCTGTCATAGGCGCCCGCATCGTCAGTCGACGTATAGGCGCCGGAACCACTGTTGTAGGTATAAAGCTGTACCGACCCATCCCAGTCGACGCGCTGGACGGTGCTGCCGGCCGTATTCACAGTTCCGGTGAGCCCCGTAACGCGTTGATAGACGCTCGGGCGCCAATTGTCCCCGTTGTCGTCGCTCAGATCGCCCTGGCTATTGTAGGTCTGATCGATTTCCACAACCGGGCCGCGTCCGACGAGGAACTCATCAGCACGTGTGATAACCAGGTTGCCGTTGGCGGCGTTGACGAAGACCTGATTGTTCGCCGCGCCCAGTGCGGCGCTTCCAAGCACCCCTTGGGCGCCGAGAATCTTCGCGGAGCTTTTCTCAAGACCAGCGCCGTTACCGGTAATGATCGCGACCATCGTCATCTCCCCCCGGCCGGGCACGAAAAAATGCGTGCTCAGGCCATGCCGAGAGGCAGATCAGGAGGATCGCGGAAATGTTTAGCTTATTTTGCGGTCCCGTACCTGCCCGCATCGAAAAATTGCCTGCCCGGTTTCTCGATCGGGGCGACAGTCAGCCGAAGAGGGTTACGGGCACTCCATGCCCGCCAATGGCTTCGCGACCAGCGCCCGGGAATGTGGGACCACCCATCGCGCCACGCCGCCAACGCGTTTGAAGCGTATCTGCAGGCGCGGTGGGATGAAGGCTGTCGCAATGCCACCCAACTCTATCGGGAAGTCTGTGATCGTGGCTACCATGGCGAAGCGCGGGGCTTCCGGCGCTGGATCAAAATCAGGCTGCGCGACGGCCAGTTACCAGCTGCGGCGCCATCTGTTACGCTCCCCCGTTGGAAACCACCATCGTCGCGCCAGACCACCAGGCTCCTGAGCGCGCCCCGCGAAACGCTTCGTGAGCATGACATCCGCTTCGTCGATGCCATACGCGCCGCCTCGCCCACCATTGCTGAAGCTGCCGACCTCGCGCGACGGTTCCACGAAATCCTCGTCGGGCGAGTATCGACCGATCTCGATCCTTGGCTCGCCATGACGCTCGGCAGCGCACTGGGATCGTTCGCGCGGGGACTCGTGCGCGATATCGACGCAGTGCGCGCCGCGCTGATGCTTCCCTGGAGCACCGGGCCAGTCGAAGGCAAGATCAACAAACTAAAGCTCATCAAGCGCTCCATGTACGGTCGAGCCGGTATCGACCTGCTTCGCGCAAGGGTCATGGCCTGATGCCTGCACCGAAAGTGCGGAAGAACCCACTTTTGCGGAAACTTCGGTGCCCGTTGACACGTACTTGGCATCGATGATCAGATAGGCGAACGGCTCGTCGAGCCGGCGCCGGGCAAAAGCCGTCAGGCTCTCATCCAGTCGCTTGTTGATCGCCGAGATGGTCGAGGCGGAGAAGCTGTGGCCACACAGCTCTTCGGTGATCGCCTTCACCTTGCGGGTCGAGACACCCTGGACGTACATCTCCGCCAGCGACGCCACCAGCGTACGCATCCGATAGCGGCCGCGGGTCGGCGCGTTGTGCAACGGGGTTAGCGGTTCAGTCTTTGTCGAGGAAGGCCTCGAAGCCCTCTTCTGCGCTTCGGAAGGCTGCATCAGCGTCGCGGTCGGTTTCGAACTGATCGTCCCAGACGATCGATGTGTTGTGATCGTTGACTACTTCAAGGGACCATCCTCGCTCGGTAGCCAGTCGAACGATGTGGACCTTCAGTCGCCTGCCGCCCCGCTCGATCGAGCAGGTGAGCGGGGACTCGATCAGTTCGGGTTCGGGATCGGTCATCAGGCGGCCTCTTTGACGAGTGGCGCTTCGCGCAAGCATTTCCATTCCCAAGGCAGCAACTCATGCAGACGAGCCTGAGGCAGATCGGCGATGCGTGCGAGCACGTCGGTGAGCCAGGCGAGCGGATCGACGCCGTTCAGCTTGGCGGTGCCGATCAGGCTGTACATCATCGCTGCGCGGTCACCGCCCCGGTCCGAGCCGACGAACAACCATGCTTTCCTGCCCCGCGCCACACTGCGCAACTCTCGCTCCGCGGCATTGTTTGTCAGGCATATCCGCCCATCTTCAAGGAAGGTCGTGAAGCCTTCCCAGTCGTTGAGGAGATAGGCGATCGCCTTGGCGACGGGGTCGTGACGAGACAGGCTGTTACGCTTCTCTCGCATCCAGGCTTCCAACGCGCGGACCACCGGGGCGACGCGCTCCTGGCGCACCCCCAGGCGCTCGGCGGCGGTCTGCCCGTTGATCTCGCGTTCGATGCCGAAGATCTGGTCGATCCATTCCAGCGCCTCCCTCGCCAGGGGCGAGACGAGCGGTGCGGTATTCTTCTTGCGCTTGAGCTGGCGTGCCACGTCGACCAGTTCGAAGAACTGCCGCCTGGCATGCGCCCAGCAGTTGGCGCGCGTCATGGGCTTGTCCGCCCAGCCGTCACGGAACATCTCGTTGAACCCGGCATATCTGTCGACCTGAAGGATGCCAGTGTAGCCCGCGAGATGTCCTCGGGGATGCTCGCCTTTGCGGGTACGCGAGTAATAGCACAGCACCGCCGGCGGTGCGGGACCACCGAACGGACGATCGTCGCGCACATAGTCCCATATTCGAGCGACGTCCGTCTTGTACTTCGCCAGGCGCGGAACGGTGGTGTCGTCGCCGTGGAGGCGCTCGGCCGCCAGGACGTGACCCTCGATCAACAGGAACAACGGCCTGGCGGCCACGCTCACCGCCCCGATCTGATCGGCGAGCGTCGACAGGCTCAAGGCGATGCCCTCACTCTCGAGCCGGTCGCGCTGGCTGTTGAGCGGCTGGTGCAGGCCGCGCGCCGGGCGCAAATGCCTCCCCCAGAATCTGCAGCCGCTCTTCGTCACTCCACCGCCGGCGGCGTTCCCGTCCGCCAAAAACCGTGATCTGGCCTACAAAACCGCTCCTAGTCTAGACTAAGTGCTTGAAAAGTTGGCGCACCCGACAGGATTCGAACCTGTGGCCTCTGCCTTCGGAGGGCAGCGCTCTATCCAGCTGAGCTACGGGTGCCTGGAGGCAGCGCCTAGCAAAGGCAGGGCGCCCGCGCCAGCCGTTTCGATCAGGGGTGTTTCGGCGCCTTGACCAGCGTCACCGGCTGGAAGACGCCGAGGCCGCAGGTCGGGCCCGCACCGCCCGGCCCGTCGTGCAGCACGGTGATGGTATCGACCGAGCAGAGCTGGCCGATCGACGTCTTGTAGAGGAATTTCTCCTCGAAGCCGAGCTCGGGGCACGCCTGGGGCAAGGTATTGCGATAGACCTTGCCGCCGACCATGTCGAAATCGATGACCGAATCACTCCGCACATGAGTTTCGCGGATGCTGATGGTGCGGATGCAGTTTTCCGGCTTGCCGGCCGCTATTGCTTCGGGGATCTGGCTGCGGTCGCGCGCGCCCCCCGGGGCGGCGACGGCAGCGATGGCGAGGGCGGTCAGGATCATGCGCATGGCTAGCTCTCCTCTGATGACCCCCGCTGTCGCGGCGCCGGGGTCTTGGGCTTGAACGCACACAGGTCACGAACGACGCAGCGCCAGCATTCGGGCGTGCGCGCCTTGCAGACATATCGGCCGTGCAGGATTAACCAGTGATGAGCGTGAAGGCGAAAGGGCTGCGGCGTCGCCTTGTCGAGCTTGAGTTCGACCGCGAGCACCGTCTTGCCAGGCGCGAGGCCGGTACGGTTGCAGACCCGGAAAATATGGGTGTCGACCGCGAAGGTCTCGGCGCCGAACGCCGTGTTCATCACGACGTTGGCGGTCTTGCGGCCGACCCCGGGTAGCGTCTCCAGCGCGTCGCGGTTTCGCGGCACCTCGCCGCCATAATCGGCGATCAGCTTTTGCGAGAGGGCGATCACGTTCTTCGCCTTGGTGTTGAACAGCCCGATCGTCTTGATGTGCCGCTTCAACCCCTCCTCGCCCAGCGCGACCATTTTTTCGGGGGTGTCGACTTCCTCGAACAACAGGCGGGTCGCTCGGTTCACGCCGATATCGGTCGATTGCGCCGAGAGCGCGACCGCCACGAGCAACGTATAGGGGTTAGTGTAGTTGAGCTCGGTCTCCGGATGCGGATTGTCGGCTGCGAGCCGAGCATAGAATTCGACGATATCCGCCTTCTTCAAAGCCCGAGCACCTCGCTCATCTGATAGCGCCCGGCCGGCTTGTCGGCGAGCCACAGCGCCGCAGTGATCGCACCGCGCGCGAAGATAGCGCGATCCTCGGCGCGATGGCCAAGCTCGATCCGCTCTCCGGGCCCGGCGAAGATCACCTGATGGTCGCCGGCGACCGAGCCGCCCCGCAGCGAGGCGAAGCCGATCGTCCCCTCCGATCGCGCGCCGGTCAGCCCGGCGCGGTCTTCGACCTTCACCTCGCGAAGCGGCACCCCACGCCCCGCGGCGGCAGCTTCGCCGAGGAGCAGCGCGGTGCCGGAGGGCGCATCGACCTTGTGGCGATGATGCATTTCGACGATTTCGATATCCCAGTCGTTGCCGAGGCTCGCTGCCGCCTCGCGCACCAGCCGGGCGAGCAGGGTGACGCCCAGGGAAACATTGCCGGTCTGCAGCACCGCGATTTTTGCCGCCGCCGCGTCGATCATCGCGTGATGCGCCGGCGACAGCCCGGTGGTGCCGACCAGGATCGGCGTATGGGCCGCGATCGCGGCGGCGAGCGTCGTCTCGAGCGCCGAGGGGGCGGAGAAATCGACCAGCACGTCGGCCGCAGCGGCAATCGCGGCAGGGTCACCCCCGGCATCGATGCCGCCAGCGAGCGTGGCACCCATGTCAGCGACCACGCTGGCGAGCGCCTGCCCCATACGCCCCGCGCTGCCGATGATTCCGATCGCCGTCACGAACTTCTCCGTTTTCTCACTCCCGATCGCTTAACGGGTCCGGTAGAGAGATGCCATGCACGAGATTGCCAATATCGTCATCCTCACCGGCGCGGGCATCTCGGCCGAAAGCGGCCTCGCGACCTTTCGCGGGCCGGGCGGCCTGTGGGAGGGCCACCGTGTCGAGCAAGTCTGCACGCCCGAGGCGCTCGCCCGGAATCCCGAGCTGGTCCACCGATTCTACGACGCGCGGCGCGCCGCGCTGGTGGCGGTTGAGCCCAATGCCGCGCATCGGGCGCTCGCCCGGCTCGATGCCGCGTGGACCGGGGAGTTGCTGATCGTGACCCAGAATGTCGACGATCTGCATGAGCGGGCCGGTGCGAGGCGGATGCTGCACATGCATGGCGAGCTGAATTCTGCGCTGTGCGCGGCATGTGGTGCGCGTTCCGGTTGGACAGGCGGGATGCCGCCGGGGACCGCCTGCGCTGCCTGTGACGCACCCTCGATGAGGCCCGACATCGTGTTCTTCGGCGAGATGCCCTATGAAATGGACCGGATCGAGCGGGCGCTGGCGGAGGCCGATCTGTTCGTGTCGATCGGCACCTCGGGCGCAGTTTATCCGGCGGCGGGGTTCGTCCAGACCGCGCGCTATCACGGGGCGAGGACGCTCGAGATGAATCTCGAGCCGTCGGCGGGGAGCGGATATTTCCACGAGACGCGGCTCGGGCCGGCGGGCGAACTGGTGCCGCTGTGGGTGGAGGGGTTGATCTCCTACGCGCGCCCGTCCCCGGGGGAGGGAATTCACTCCACCCAGTCGAGCCCCATCTCCCGGTAGATGTCACGCTGGTCGTCCCAGCCCGGCTTTACCTTCACATGAAGATAGAGATGCACGGGCTTCCCCGTGATCGCGCTCAATTCGGCGCGGGCGCGGGCGCCGATTTCCTTGATGCGCGCGCCGCCCTTGCCGAGGATGATCGCGCGCTGGGTCGGCCGCTCGACCAGGATCTGCTGGCGGATCTCGACCGAACCATCCTCGCGCTCCTTATACTGCTCGGTCTCGATTGCGCTCGCATAGGGCAGCTCGGCGTGGAGCTGGAGATAGAGCTGCTCGCGGGTCACCTCCGAGGCGAGGCTGCGCTCGCTTGCATCGGAGACCTGGTCCTCGGTGAAATGCCATGGCCCTTCGGGCATTGCCTTCGCCAGCATCGTCTTCAGCTCGGCGACACCGTCGCCGGTCGTCGCGCTGATGAAGAAGGTCTCGGTGAAGTCGACCAGTCCGTTCAGCCGCTCGGCATGGAGCAGCAGCTTTGCCTTGTCGGCCAGATCGACCTTGTTGAGGATGAGATATTTCGGGCCGGGGCGATCCTTGATCCCCTCGGCGATGTCAGTGACCTTTGCGCCGAGCCCGCCCTTGGCGTCGACCACCAAAGCCAGCACGTCGGCACCCTCCGTCCCGCCCCAGGCGGCCGAGACCATTGCCCGGTCGAGCCGACGCTTGGGCTCGAAGATGCCGGGAGTATCGACCAGCAACAGCTGAGTGTCGCCCTCGATCGCGACTCCCATCAACCGCGCCCGCGTGGTCTGCGCCTTGGGGCTGACGATCGCGACCTTCTGGCCAACCATCGCATTGACCAAGGTGGATTTGCCGGCATTGGGCGCGCCGACGATGGCGACAAGGCCGCAATGTTGGGTGGGTGTGCTCATGGAAACCTCGAAGGTGATCAACGCATCGGGCGAGCCCGGAGCGAATAGGGAGACCCTCTCTACACCGGTTGGGGCTGTAATGTCGAAGGGGCGCCGGGTGTCATCGGAAGTTTGCCCAAATTCGGATCGGATCGGATTTTTGGCACTCCCCCCTTCGGGGTCGGGATGTCGGCCGGGAAGCGCCCAGCATCCGCTATCGCCCCCTGGTGACGGAAACAATCTTTTTCCTATCAAGCGGATCGGAATTGCGGCATAAACAAGGCGGACGCTGATCAGGTCGGGAGAGGGCGAGCTATGGGGCGCGTCCGGGGCTCGGCCTGCATAACCACGGAGTATTGTCCATGAAGAAGCTCGTTTTCCTCCCGATGATCGCTGTCGCCGCACTCGGCCTCGCCGCCTGCAAGAAAGACGCGCCCATCGACAACACGGTGGTCGCCAATGAGACCACGCTGAACAGCGAGGCTCCCATCGACGCGAACACGACGGCGATCGACGACGCGACGGCCAATGCCGCGATCGACAATGCGACGATCGTCGACAACGCCAGCGGTGTTTCGAACGTTACCGCAAAGTAAGACGTCGGCGCGGCGACGCGCCGATGCATGCGAAGGCCGCGCGTCCCACCGGGCGCGCGTCCTTTTTGATTCAATCTCGGCACGGGCTCGTTTTCCGATCGCTCGTCTCGCGCCAAAGTCCTCCTGTCGCAATCCCAAGCAGGACTATATTTCCTACTTATCCGATAGGAATTATACGGTGGATGCCGATGCTCCCTAGCGAACGGCGCAACCTCGGGCCCGGCGCACCGCGCCGGGCCGATTTTGCTTCCCGTGTGCGGTGATCCGAATCAGTGCCGCAGGCTATCGGGCACGACGCCGCCATTTTCGGCCAGCTTCGCCATCACCGCCTTGTGAAGCGCAATATTCTGCTCGGCGCTGCCATCGGCACCGACATGAACGCCAAGTTCGTTCGCGAGTTCGGTGCGCGCAGCGAGGCTGGAATCCAGATCGAGCAGCTTGAGCAAATCGACGATCGAGCTCTGATAATTGCCGCCGCCATTTTTCAGCGACGCCATCTCGGACAGGACGGCACCGACATCGACGCTCTGCTGCGGGACGGGGGCTGCCGGCGCGGCCGGCGCGGCCGCGGGTGCGGATGGAGCAGGCGTCGGAGTAGCGGCCGCTGGCTCGTGATGGAAGATCTTGTCCATGATGCTGCCGAAAATGCCCATCTGTCGTCTCCATGCCGGATTGCGGCCGATACCGGCCGAGGGTCACGGTAGAACGGCGCAGGGCGTCGAAAGGTCCGTCCAGAGCGACGACCGCGCCGACGCTTGGCGGAACAGAGGCGGAAGCGGCCCGTTATGTCGCGGTGCGCCTCCTCGGGCGCTACCAACAGGAGACGGATCATGAGATACAGAAGCATCATTCTGCTGTCGGCAGCCACGCTGGCGCTCGCTGCGTGCGGCCACAAGAGCGAGACGAGCACCACGACCGAAACGTCAGTCAACGACACCATGGTAGCTGCCGACAATGTGA
The DNA here is from genome assembly GCF_039522915.1 of Sphingomonas oligophenolica. Taxonomy (NCBI): domain Bacteria; kingdom Pseudomonadati; phylum Pseudomonadota; class Alphaproteobacteria; order Sphingomonadales; family Sphingomonadaceae; genus Sphingomonas; species Sphingomonas oligophenolica. The sequence continues at coordinate 89,138 of NZ_BAAAEH010000024.1, read as the reverse complement.
CTGACATCTCGACCCCCGCTATTCCCAGCCAGGGCCAGACCTTCGCGAACGCAGCCGCGGCCAGCGACGCCTTCGAGATCGCGACGTCCAACGCGGCGCTGAGCACATCGCACTCGGCGGCCGTGAAGGCCTTTGCCGGGAAGATGGTCACAGCGCATACCGGCTCGACCGCCAAGCTGAAAACGGCCGCCGCCGCGGCATCGCCGGCGATCACGCCCGATGCGACGCTCACCCCCGACCAGCAGCAGACGCTGGATGCGCTGAAGGCGAAAACCGGGGCCGATTTCGACCAGGCCTATATCGCTGCGCAGATCGATGGTCATCAGAAGACGCTCGACGCGCTGAAGGCCTATGCAGCGAGCGGCGACGTGCCCCAGCTCAAGACCTTCGCGACCAGTCTCGTGCCGACCGTCACCGCGCATCTGAACATGGCGAAGGGTCTCAAGCCCTGAGCTCGGGCGGCCGGGCGGGCATTTGCCCGTGCGGCCTCCTCAAAGCGGGCCGAATCCGCCGAGGCCTCGCAGATATTGCACCCGGATATTGGCGACAGTGATTCCCGGGCCGGCGTCGATCAGCGCCTGGCTGTGCTTCGGCCTCGATCGCCCGAGCCGCTGGTTGCTCGGGAAGCCGGCACCGTCGCTGAATATGGAGAATTTATCCTTGCCGACGCGGTTGTGGCGCAGCAGCAGTGCGTAGCGCCCGGGTCGGGGGACCCGCACGCAGATCGAGACCGCGCCCGATGCCGGAAGGTGCGATCTTGTGCGGCGAAAGGTCTTGCCCTCGGCGATCAGCTCTTCATCGGGGCGGAGAAAATCGGCCTCGGTCGCTGGATAGAGTTCGAGCCAGACTTCGCCGACCCGGTCCTTCAGGCCGACGATATTGGCCTGGATCGCCGGGCCGTGCCCGGCGGCGCAGGCGGGGGCATCCTGGCCGATCATGTCGGCAGCGAGCGGCGCCGCGTCAAGCAGCAGGAAAAAAGCGAGGAGGGCTCGGGCCCGGGAGGTCGTCGTCATGGTCCGCGATTTGTCCGGCAGTGAAAATCTATCGGGTAGACGGCGCCCGGGACGATCATCCGCAGCGGGCCGGGGTGCAGAATCATGCGTCGCTCCCCATCGGTCATGCCGGGCTTGCTTCGGCATCCCTGTTTTCCCCAAGAGTGCTGCCATTGCGCATGCGGAACCATCGACCCGGAGCAAGTCCGGGGTGACGAGGGAATTGGCGTCGGACGATCTCTTGCGAACGCCCCGGACTGCTGGCCAGGACGGACGAATTGATCGCGGCGGCCTATTTTTCTCGCTCTGCACTGCTGGCATAACCTATCCCGTTCAGACTAGAGCGAGCGGTGGCGTGCCAATTGGCCGGGAAACGCCGGAGATGACACTATATGGATTGCCCATTCGGAAGACCCGACCGACACCGTTCCGGCCTCGCCCGGCACGCACGGGCGCTGGCCGCGCTGGCACTGATGCCGGCCTTGCTCGCCGCGCCAAGCCATGCCGCGCAGACGGTCCCGCCGCCGCCGCCGGTGACATCGACCGTCCCGGCAATAAAGCCGGCGCCGATGCCGCTGCCGGTCCTCACGCCGGTGCAGGCTGATCAGTTGCGCACGCTGCTCGCGGCCAATGCGATGGCGCAGGGGCTGCGCTCGACGCCGCCGCTCGCGGCGGCGCCGCTTGCCGGGGACGCGCTGGTCCGTGCCGCGCTCGACCAGGCAAGGGCAGTCCATGCCGGACGGCTGGCGCCGAGCGATTTCGACAAGAATTGGGGCATGATCCCGCCGCCCTATGATCCGCTGCCTGCCTTTGCCGATGCCGTCCGGCGCGACCGGCTGGCGGCGTGGATCGCTTCGCTGCCGCCGCCCTATGCGGGTTATGACGGGCTCGTGAAGGGCCTTGCAACCTATCGCGCGATCGCCGCCGCGGGCGGCTGGGCCAAGCTCGATCCCGGGCCCGATCTCACCCTTGGCGCCACCGGACCGCGCGTGCTGGCGTTGCGCCAGCGCCTGGCCGTCGAGGATAGCGCCGTCGTCACCACGGGCGACAGCTTCGATGCCGAGCTGCTTGCCGACGTGCAGCGTGCGCAGCGGCGCTACGGGCTCAACCCCCAGGGCGTGGTCTCGAACCAGACGCTCGCCGCGCTCAACGTGCCCGCGGAAGACCGGGTCCGCCAGATCATGGCGAATCTGGAGCGCTGGCGCTGGCTGCCGCAAGAGCTTCCGCGCGACCGGATCCAGGTCAACATCGCCGCCGCCCTGATGACGGTGTTCGATGGCGATACGCCCGTGCTGTCGATGCGCGCCGTCACCGGCCGGCCCGGCCACGAGACGCCGATGCTGTCCTCGACGATCCACAGCGTCGTCATCAATCCGCCGTGGAACGTGCCGACCTCGATTGCGACCAACGAGCTATGGCCGAAGGAGAGGAAGAGCCCCGGTTACCTGAAGCGCAACGGCTTCGTCGTGAACGGCACCAGCCTGCAGCAGGCAGCCGGCAACCAGAGCGCGCTCGGCCGCTTCAAGTTCGATTTCGACAACCCCTATTCGGTCTATCTCCACGACACGCCGTCGCGCGCCAAGTTCGCGAGCTTCGATCGGCTCGCCAGCCATGGCTGCGTGCGACTGGAAAAGCCCGCTGATCTCGCCAATCTGCTGCTCCGCGGCGATCCCGTATGGACCCCCGACGCGGTCGCTGCGGCGGTAGCCAGGGGCAAGACGATCAGGGTCAGCGCCCGGCCGGTCCAGGTCTATCTGCTCTATTGGACGGCCTTTGCCAGCGCCAACGGCCAGATGAATTTCCGCGGCGATCCCTATGGCTGGGATCGCACGCTGGCCGCCAAGATCGAGGCGCGGTCGGCGCACCAGATCACGCTGCAACTCGAGGATGTGCTATGAAGAAGAATATCGCCGCCGGTGCCGTCATTGTGGCGGCGTTGCTTGTCTTGGCGGGCTGCGGCCAGTCGGCGCCCGAGCAACCTGCTCCGACCGACAATGCAACCGAGACCGAAACCCCGGCCGCGACGCCATCCACTATGGCGACGCCGGTCGCCAAGGCCCCCGAAGTAACCGCCAACGCCGCCGAGGCCATCACGCGCCCCGAACCTCCTGCGCCGGATACGCAGACCCAGGATGACGCCGACGCGACTGGGATGACTGCGCGCGTCCACCGCGACGATCTGCCGGCGAACGACGCCAGCGCCCAATAACCGATCGGGCGGCGTGGATATCTCCCACGCCGCCCGTCACGCCCGGCTCGATCGTCGGATCAGTCGATCACCAGCTTAGCGGTGGTGGCCGCCGCCATGATAGTCGCCGCCATGGTACCCGCCACCGCCGCGATAACCCCCATAGCCGCCACGATAACCGCCGCGCGCGTAATAGTGATCGAAGCGCGGTCCATAATAGCGGTAGCTGTATCGGTAGGGGTATGGATAGGGATAGGGATAGGGATAGGGCGCATCGTAATAATAGGGATACGGATCAGCCGCATAATAAGGATAGGGGTAGGCAGGATATTCCTCATAATAATAGCCGCCGTCGCCTGAGGCGAGCGCTGCGCCGATTGCCAGCCCGGCCACACCGGCGACCACTGCCGCGCCGGTGTCGTCATGGTCATATCCGTGGCGATAGCGTTGTGCGTCCGCAGGCGCCGCCGATGTCAGCGCAGTCGCGCCGAGCGTGGCGGCGACAACGGCCTTAGTCACCAGATTTTTCACGACATGAACTCCTCACAGGATGGCGGCGCGAAGATAAACGCTTCACGCCAGCCTATGGTTCAGTTCTGGCACATCGGGGCTGAACTGACGCCGAATACAGGCTGCAGCCAATGTTCATGGAAAGACATCGGTTCCCGCTTCGAAGCGGGGTGACCTCGCTATCGACGCAGCTTCCCGAGCAAGGCCGCCGCCGCCGCCGTCTCGGCCTCCTGCTTGGAGCTTCCCTCAGCCATGGCCTCGGCGAGGGGGCCGATCGATGCCTTTACCGTGAAACGCGGGGCGTGGTGTGGTCCTGAACGCTCGACCACTTCATAGGCCGGGGTGCGGCGATTATGAGCGGCCGCCCATTCCTGCAGCGCCGATTTCGGATGTTGCGGCGCGCTTGAATGAGTCACCACCCGGCTGCCCCAGGCCTTGCGGATCACGTCCCGCGCCGCGCTCAGCCCCGCGTCGAGATAGAGCGCACCGATCAATGCCTCCATGACGTCGCCGAGCACATTGTCGCTGTCGGCCGCGCCATCGTCGCGCGCCTGCTTGCCGAGCCTGAGCTGGGCGCTGACACCGAGTTCGCGCGCGACATCGGCGCAGACCGCACCCGTCACCAAGGCATTGAGCCGCTTCGACAGCGCGCCTTCGGGCTCGCCGGCGAACACCTCGAACAGCCATTCGGCCATCACCAGCCCGAGCACCCGGTCACCGAGGAATTCGAGCCGTTCGTAATTCGCCGCTGCCTGGCTGCCATGGGTCAGCGCGCGTTCGAAACCGGCAAGGTCGGTCGGCCTGTGACCGAAGGTCGTCGCGATCCAGTCGGCGAGCCGGACATCGGATTCCGCGACGCTCAAAAGCCTTCTCCGATCCTCTTCCACCGCGCCGCCGAGAACCAGGTCCAGGGCAGGAACCAGTTGGCCGATCCGTCAGTCGAGAAGAAGGAGACGACTGCTTTGCCCTCGATCCGATCCATGGGCACCATGCCCATGCCCTGGGGCGGTTCGAACCGGCTGTCGCCGCTGTCGTCGCGATTGTCGCCCATCACGAAGACGTGGTCCGCCGGGACGGTGTAGAGATCGGTATCGTCGCGATCGGGCATCTCGCCGCGATCGATCACGAAATAGCTCTTGCCGTTGGGGAGGGTCTCGCGGAACTGCTGGTAGCGGCAGATCGGCGTGCCCGCGTCGGTATCCTGGAATTCAGCCGGGCATTGATGACCCTCCTGCTCGCTGCCGGCCGAATAATTGGGGCTGATCGGGATGGTGAAATCGGCGACGCGCTGCTTCGGCACCGCCACGCCGTTGAGGATCAGCTGGCCGTGGCGCATCTGGATCGTGTCGCCGGGCAGGCCGATGACTCGCTTGATGACGTCGTGATTGTCGACCGGAGGCCCGCGGAACACCACGACATCGCCGCGCGCCGGATCGTGCGCGAAGATCCGTCCCGGGATCAGCGGCAGGCTGAACGGGAGCGAGTGGCGGGAATAGCCATAGTTCCATTTCGAGATGAACAGATAATCGCCGATATAGAGCCGGGGCAGCATCGACTGGGAGGGAATGCTGAACGGCGAGAGGATGAAGCTGCGGAAGATCAGCACGATCGCCGCCAGCTTGATCAGGAAGACGATCGTGTCGCGCGTTTCGGAACGCTGCTTTGCGGCTGCTTGAGTCGTGCCGCCGGCGGGCACGGGATTGGGCTGGTCTTCGATATCGGACATGCGCGGCGGTTTGCGGTGGCCGGGGCCGGGCGTCAAGCTGGCGGTTGTAACTGCGGGAAGCTAGGGTCCAAACTTCCTCCCCGCAACGGCCGTGACGGAGCGGATTTTGGCGCAAGGGTAGGAGCAAGGAGGGAGCGATGCTTTGTCATCGTGACCGACGCGCGACGCCGCCTTGCGCCAAAAGCCGCCCGCCGCGAAGCGGTCGCCTGGAGAAGGGCGCTGGCGGCGTCGCGCTGCTTGCGCAGGCCACCAGCCCGCGACTGCGCAACGCTCCTTGCCAGCGCCCTTCTCCAGGCGACCCCGGCCATTGTGGGGAGGAAGTTTGGACCCTAGGGCGATCTGAGGCGGGATTCGCTCCGACCCCGACGACATAAGAGGTGACCATGGCTGCCGACTGGACTTCGATCGAAGCTTTGCCTTCGCCCCGGCTGGAAACATTGTTCGCTGACGATCCCGACCGGTTGAGCAAGTTGAGCCTCGACGTCGCCGGGCTCCATTTCGACTGGTCGAAGACTCATCTGACGTCGGAAGCGATCGCTGCGTTCGAGAAGCTCGCAAAAGCGCAGGATCTCGCCGGAAAGCGCGAGGCGTTGTTCGCCGGCGAAATCGTCAACGTCACCGAAGGCCGCGCCGCCACCCATGTCGCCGAGCGCGGCGAGGGCAAGGCCGAGGATGTCGGGCTCGCCCGCGCGCTTCATGCACGGATGCGCGCGCTGATCGACGCGATTGAGGCCGAGGCGCTCGGCCCGATCCGCCATGTTCTCCATGTCGGCATCGGTGGCTCGGCGCTCGGTCCGCATCTGCTGGTCGACGCGCTCGGCCGCGATTCGGGGCGCTATGACGTCGCGATCGTCTCGAATGTCGATGGCATGGCGCTCGAAGAGGCGTTCGCGAAATTCGATCCCGCAGCGACATTGCTGGTTGTCGCCTCGAAGACCTTCACCACCACCGAGACATTGCTCAACGCCGAATCGGTGCTGCAATGGATGAGCGAAAACGGCGTCGAGGACGTCTATGGCCGCGTCGTCGCGCTCACCGCCGAGCCCGACAAGGCGATCGAATGGGGCGTTGACGAAACGCGGGTGCTGCCCTTCGCCGATTCAGTCGGGGGGCGTTATTCGCTCTGGTCGTCGATCGGCTTTCCGGCAGCGCTTGCGCTCGGCTGGGATTGCTTCGAGGAACTGCTCGAAGGCGCCGCCGAGATGGATCGGCATTTCCGCCTCGCGTCGCTTTCGGAGAATGCCCCCGCGCTCGCGGCATTCGCCGATCTTTACTATACCCAGGTCCGCCACGCCGAGACACGCGCGACCTTTGCCTATGACGAGAGGCTGCGGTTGCTGCCCTCCTATCTCCAGCAACTCGAGATGGAATCGAACGGCAAGGGCGTGACGGTCGACGGCACGCTGCTCGACCGACCGAGCGCCGCGATCACCTGGGGCGGGGTCGGCACCGACGCTCAGCATGCGGTTTTCCAGCTTCTCCACCAAGGCACGCATCTCGTGCCGGTCGAATTCGTCGCCGTGATCGAGGCCGGCGACACGCTTGCCGAGGACCATCACCGCCAGCTGCTCCTGAACGCCTTTGCGCAAGGCGCAGCGTTGATGAAGGGCCGCGCCAACGACAAGGATCCGGCACGGAGTTATTCGGGGGACCGGCCGAGCTCGACCATCCTGCTCGACGATCTCGATGCCCGCACGCTCGGCGCGCTGATCGCCTTTTACGAGCAGCGCGTGTTCGTGAATGCGACTCTGCTCGGGATCAATCCTTTCGATCAGTTCGGGGTTGAGCTTGGCAAGGAAATGGCCAAGGCGGCGGGTGAGGGCGGCCAGAAGTTCGATGTCTCGACCGAGGATCTGATCAAGCGGGCGTTCGGCTAGTTGCCGTCATGCCGGACTTGCCTGCTCCCGCGCAGGCGGGGGTTCCGGCGTTCGCCGTGCGCCAAGGCGCATCGGTGACTGTGGAATAATGGACCCCGGAAAAGTCCGGGACGACGAGGGAAGCGATGATGGCCGAGGCCAAATACGATTATGATCTGTTCGTCATCGGCGCCGGCTCGGGCGGCACGCGCGCGTCGCGCGTCGCCGCGGCGCATGGCGCGAAGGTTGCAGTTGCCGAGGAATACCGCATCGGCGGCACCTGCGTGATCCGCGGCTGCGTGCCCAAGAAGCTGTTGATCTACGGCGCGCATTTCGCCGAGGACCTTGCCGATGCGCGGCGCTTCGGCTGGAAAGTGCCCGAATGCGAATTCGACTGGCAGGTTCTGACGAAGAACGTCTTCGAGGAGGTTGACCGGATCAACGCCGCCTATTCCGGTACGCTCACCAACCACGGCGTCGACATCATCCTCGATCGTGCCACGATTACGGGCCCGCATGGCATCAAGCTGGGCGATGGACGCGAGGTAACCGCGAAAACCATTCTGGTCGCGACCGGCGCCACGCCGTCGGTGCCGAAATGCCCGGGCCATGAGCTCGGCATCACCTCGAACGAGGCTTTCCATCTCGAGGCAGTGCCCAAGCGCATCCTGATCGCGGGCGCGGGCTATATCGCCAATGAGTTCGCCGGCATCTTCCACCAGTTCGGCGCGCATGTGACGCTGATCAACCGCACTGACGTGATCCTGCGCGGCTATGATGAATCGGTCCGTGACAGGCTGCTCCAGATTTCGATGATGAAGGGCATCGACTTCCGCTTCCATGCCGATTTCCAGGGCATCGAGAAGATGGAGGACGGCTCCCTCAAGGTCACCATGTCGGGGCACGAGCCGATGATTGTCGATTGCGTGATGTTCGCGACCGGCCGCGATCCCAATACCGATGGGCTCGGACTCGAGAAGGCGGGCGTCGAGCTCGACGCGAAGGGCGCGATCAAGGTCGATGACGACAATCGGTCGACCTGCAACAGCATCTATGCGGTGGGCGACGTCACCAACCGAATCCAGCTGACGCCGATCGCAATCCGCGAGGGGCAGGCCTTTGCCGACACCTTGTTCGGCAACAAACCGAGCCGGGTCGACTATGCCAATGTCCCTTCCGCCGTGTTCAGCCATCCGCCGATCGCGAGCGTGGGGCTCACCGAGGGGCAGGCCAAGACGAAGTTCGGTTCGGTGAAGGTCTATACCTCGGACTTCCGGCCGATGAAGAATGTGCTGGCCGGCCGCAACGAGCGCTCGCTCTACAAGATGGTCTGCGACAGCGAGACCGACAAGATTCTCGGCCTTCACATGATCGGCCCCGATGCGCCCGAAATATTGCAGGCGGCGGCGATCGCAGTGAAGGCCGGCCTCACCAAGGCCGCGTTCGACGATACGGTCGCGCTGCATCCGACCATGGCGGAGGAGTTGGTGCTGCTGCGCTGAGATCAATAAGTCCGCGCGAATCTGCAGGATGGAGCCATGGCACGGCTGAGCATTTCGCTTACCGATGGCGCCGGCATTACGCCTATTGCCGGATCATCGAGCATCGAATTGAAACCACCCGCATTGCCCACAAGACGCAGAACGCCCGCCTATTCCTTGACTAGGCGGTCTTGGCGCCTCGTCGTCCAACCACGAAACGCGCCAGTGCCGGCCCCGCGATCACGCAGGCGAAGAAACGGAGCGCCTGGAGTGCCATCACATAGGGCACATCGACCTTTGTCGAGGCGGCGATGATCGCGACCGAATCCATGCCGCCGGGGCTGGTGGCGAGATAGGCAGTGACGGGATCGACGCCGCCGACCCTGGCGAGAAGCAAACCGAGCGCAGCCGAAAAGCCGATCAGCAGGGCAATCGACAGCAGGATGCGCGGCAGGGCGCGCGCCGCCGCCTGGACGATGTCGCGGGTGAAATGCAGGCCGATCCGCCAGCCGACGACCGCATAGCTCATCGCCAGCAGCCAGCCGGGCAATTCGAAGCGCACCAGCCCGGCGATGTTGAGCGCTGCGCCGAGGATCAGGGCACCGATCATCGGGGCGGCCGGCAGTCTCAACCTGATCCCGGCCCAGGCGCCCGCCGCCGCGATCGCCAGCGTCCAGGCAAAGGCGACCGGGTCGATCGCAGGGAACCAGTCGGCCGTCGGGCTGTGCCCCCCGGCATGTGCGCCGAACAGCAAGGCGACGATCGAGGCAGTGCCGGCGACGCAGACCACCCGGCTATAGGTCATCACTGCGACCAGCCGCCATTCGGCGCCATAGGATTGCGCCATCAGCACCATCGCCGCCGCGCCGCCCGGCATGCAGCCCCAGATCGCGACGCTGCCCGGCAGCCAGCCGAGCCGCGCGATCGCCCAGCCGATCAGCACGGCCACCGAGAGAGTCGCCGCGGTCGTGCCGACAAAAAGTGGCCAATGGGCGATCACCATATGGATGGTCGCTGCGTTGAACGAGGAGGCGACCAGGCAGCCGACGATCGCCTGCGCTGCCTGGAAGGGCAGGCCCGGCACCGCCACTGCCTGCCCACGCACCGCGACGATGATCGCTGCGATCATCGGCCCGATCAGCAGACCAGCGGGCAGGCCGATCGCTTCGAGCGCGCCGCCGAATGCAACCGACAGGCCGAGCAGCAGCCCCCAGCGCGCGGGCGATGGAAGTATGCGCGCCTCAGTCATCGGCAAGATCCCGCCGAACTGGCGGGCGTGGTTGCTGAAGGTCGAGCGGGAGTGGCGCGGCGGCGTTGTCGAGCGGTTTCATGCGGCCTCGCGCGGGCTGGAGATGTTTCTCTCAACCCGCTCGATGCGCGCTTGTCCAGCGGCGGGGTTCAGGCGGCGACGGTTTCCCGAGCTGCAGCCATTGCATTCATCCGCTCCCAGGTCGTCGCCACCATGCCCGGCCGCGTCTCCATGCGGGTGATCCAGGCATCGATATTGGCGTGGGGCGCCAGGAGCTGCCGGCCTTCCTCGAACTCGGGCAGGAAGGAGATATGCGGCGCGAGCATCAGATCGGCGAGGGTGATCGCGTCGCCGGCGAGGAAGGGCTGGTCGCCGAGTAGACGCGCGACCTCCTCCAGCGTCTCGGCTGCGGGCTCGATCGCCGCGGCCAATGCCTCCTCGTCGACCGCCATGCCGATCATCGGGCCGACCCGGCGCGGAAAGCTCAGCGCGCCGCTGATCCGCGGCGCGACATAGCACGCCGTGATGCTGATCACTTGGTCCATCCGGGCCACGCTTCGCGCGTCGCCCGGAACAAGCGCCGGGGCATCGGCCATGCTGTCGAGATAGCGCAGGATTGCGATGGTCTCGTAGAGGCGGAAATCCCCGTGATCGAGCGTCGGGATCTTGTGGAAGGGATGGATCGCACGATACTCAGGCGTGCGGTGGCCGCCCATCGGGACCGCGGCGAGCCGCCAGTTCAAGTCCTTTTCCTCGAGCGTCAGCGCCACCGTGCGGACATAGGGGCTGCCGGGGATTCCATGAAGGACGAAGTCGGTCATTGGGCTTTCTCCTCTGATCGAGCCAGGTCGGCATAAAGCTGCATCAGGCCCGGCCAGCCGCTGCCGAGCGATTCGGCGACTTTCTGTGCTGTCGGGCCGAAACGTTCGAGGTTGCGATGCTCGAGCGTGACGCGGGTTGTACCGTTGCCCAGATCCTCGAACCGGACTTCGACCTCGGTCTCGAAATCGGGATCGTAGGAGAAGGTTGCGTCGAGCTGCCATGCCAGCAACAGGCGCTCAGGTGGATCCCAGGCGATCACCTTGCCCCATTCGGTTTCGGCACCATCGGCATCGCGCTCGAACCAGCGTCCGCCCGGCGCGGGCTCGATGACGATATCGGCATGCGGCTGCGCGCCGATCGTCATGCCGGGCTTCCACCAGCGGCCCATCCGGGTGGCGAAGATGTCGAATGCCCGCTGCGGCGGCAGGCTGACGGTCACCGACTGGACGATGGGAGCAATGCTCATTCCTTCTCCTCCTCTTTGGCCTGGGCTTCAGCATAGGCGGCGAAATTGTCGAGGCTGGTCCTCCAGAACTGGTCGAGCCAGTCGCGCATGGCGCCGAGGCCGCGCGGATCGATGCGGTAGATGCGGCGTGTGCCGGCGGCGGTTTCGGTCACCAGCCCCGCCTCCTTGAGCAGCTTCAAATGCTGCGAGACCGCGGGGCGCGAAACGGGGAGGCCGGCCGCGATCTCGCCGACCGCAGCCGGGGCATGCCCGATTCGCTCCAGGATTGCCCGGCGCGTGGGATCGGCGAGCATGTCAAAAGCGCGAGCAGTTCGGTTAGTCATGACTAACCGTAAGTCATCACTAACCGATAAGTCAAGCGCCCTCGAAAAGCTGGCTACACGACCCGATTCGCCACCAGGTCATCGACCACCGAGGGGTCGGCCAGCGTGCTGGTGTCGCCGAGACTCGACACATCGCCCTCGGCGATCTTGCGCAGGATGCGGCGCATGATCTTGCCCGAACGGGTCTTGGGCAGGCCGGGCGCAAACTGGAGTTTGTCGGGTGCGGCGATCGGGCCGATCTCGGCGCGGACCCATTTGACCAGTTCGGCCCGGAGATCGGACGACGCCGTCTCGCCCGAATTGAGCGTGACATAGGCATAGATGCCCTGGCCCTTGATGTCGTGCGGCATGCCGACGACCGCTGCCTCGGCGACCATCGGGTGGAGCACCAGGGCCGATTCGACCTCGGCAGTACCCATGCGATGGCCGGAGACATTGATCACATCGTCGACCCGGCCGGTAATCCACCAATAGCCGTCCTCGTCGCGCAGCGCCCCGTCGCCGGTGAAATATTTGCCGGGATAGGTGGTGAAATAGGTCTGGAAGAAGCGATTATGGTCGCCCCAGACGGTGCGCATCTGCCCCGGCCAGCTCTTGGCGATGACGAGATTGCCGGAGGTCGCACCCTGCAGCACTTCTCCCTCGGTATCGACCAGCTGCGGGTCGACCCCGGGCATCGGCTTGGTTGCCGAGCCCGGCTTGAGATCAGTCGCGCCCGGCATCGGCGCGATCATCGCGCCGCCGGTCTCGGTCTGCCACCAGGTGTCGATGATCGGGCAGCGACCCTCGCCGACGACATCGTAATACCAGCGCCACGCTTCAGGGTTGATCGGCTCGCCGACCGTGCCGAGCAGCTTCAGCGATTGGCGGCTGGTCGCGGCGACGAACGAATCGCCCTCCTTCATCAGCGCGCGCAGCGCCGTCGGGGCAGTGAAGATGGTATGGACCTTGTGGCGATCGACCACCTGCCAGATCCGGCTCGCATCGGGCCAGGTCGGCAAGCCTTCGAACATCAGGGTCGTCGCGCCATTGGCGAGCGGACCGTAGAGGATATAGCTGTGGCCGGTCACCCAGCCGATATCGGCGGCGCACCACCAGACGTCGCCCGGCCGGTAATCGAAGGCGAGTTCATGCGTGAGACTTGCCCAGAGCAGATAGCCGCCCGACGTGTGCAACACGCCCTTGGGCTGTCCGGTCGAGCCCGAGGTGTAGAGGATGAACAGCGGGTCCTCGGCACCCATCGGCTCCGGCGAGCAGGTGGCGGGTACGCTCTCGGCCGCCTCGTGATACCAGATATCACGGCCTTCGTGCATCGTCACCGCGCCGCTCGTCGCCTTGACGACGATGACCGTCTTCAGCGCGGGCGCGCGCTCGGCCGCTGCATCGACATTGGCTTTCAGGGGAATCCGCTTGCCGCCGCGCCGACCCTCATCGGCGGTGACCAGAAAGGCGCTGTCGCAATCCGTGATTCGCCCTGCGAGCGCCTCGGGCGAGAAGCCGCCGAACACGACTGAATGAATCGCGCCGATCCGCGCGCAGGCGAGGATCGCGAACGCAGCCTCGGGAATCATCGGCATGTAGATGGTGACCCGGTCGCCCCGCCTGGCGCCCTGGTCCTTGAGCACATTGGCGAAGCGGCAGACCTCGGCATGAAGCTCGCGATAGGTGAAGCGACGCGGTTCCTCGCCCGGCTCGTCGGGCTCCCAGATCAGGGCGATCTGGTCGCCGCGTTTCGCCAGATGTCGGTCGAGACAGTTCGCGGCGACATTGAGCTTGCCGTCGGCGAACCACTGGATGCGAAAATCCTTCTCGGCGAACGACCAGTCGCCGGCGATCTCGGGGCGCTTGATCCAGTCGAGCCGCCGCGCTTGTTCAAGCCAGAAGCTGCCCGGATCAGCCAGTGAACGGCCATACAGCTTCTCATATCCAGTCGCATCGACACGGGCGCGCTTCGCCCATTCCGGGGGTACGGGATAGAGGTCCTGATCGGGCATAGAGTTCTCCTGAACCTCCATTTGCCGGGGAGGGCAGTGAATGCAAGCCCGGCTTGGTGCTGAGTGGGTTTCAAGGTAAAACCCATCGCGAAAAAAATCGGGAGGCGGGCGATGACAGGCACGATTTTGGTGACGGGCGGCAGCGGTTATATTGCCGGTTTCCTGATCCGCCAGCTGGCCAGCGAAGGCTGGACGGTCAACACCACCGTGCGGTCGCTGAAGCGTGAGGCTGAGGTGCGCGCGGCGCTCGGCGTACCCGAGGCAAGCCTGCGCTTCTTCGCTGCCGACCTGATGGACGATGCCGGCTGGGCCGAGGCGGTCGCCGGGTGCAGCCATGTCGCGCATGTTGCCTCGCCCTTCCCGCCGGGTGCGGTGAAACATGAGGACGATCTGATCGTGCCGGCGCGTGAAGGCGCGCTGCGGGCGCTGCGTTTCGCCGCTGCAGCCGGGGTAACGCGTTTTGTGATGACCTCCTCGGTGGCGGCGATCGCCTATGGCCACAAAGGGGACGCGCGAACCTATACCGAGGCCGACTGGACTGACGTGAACGCGCCCGGCCTTGGCGCCTATGTAAAGTCCAAGACAGTCGCCGAGCGCGCCGCGCGGGAGTGGGTGGCGGCCAATGGCGGCGGACTCGAATTCTGCACGATCAACCCATCCGCGGTTCTCGGTCCCTTGCTGAGCGACGACTTCTCCGCCTCGATCGAATTCGTGAAGCGCCTGATCGACGGATCGATGCCGGGCTTCCCGCGGCTTGGGTTCGCGGTTGTCGACGTGCGCGATCTGGCCGATCTCCATGTCCGCGCGCTTAATGCGCCGGGCATGGCGAATGAGCGCTTCATTGGCGCCGGGCCCTTCCTGATGATGAAGGATGTCGGTGCGATCCTGCGCGAGCGGCTCGGCTCCGAGGCGAACAAGGTGCCGAAGCGCGTCGTTCCCGATTTCGTCATCAAGCTGATGGCGCTGTTCGACGCGAGCATCAGGCAAGTCACCGGGGAACTTGGCCGGACGCGCGCAGCCGATTCGAGCCATGCCCGTGACGTGCTTGGCTGGGTGCCGAGGCCCGCCGAGGATTCGATCATCGAGACCGCACGCAGCCTGATCGACCGGGGCATCGTCAAGGTCTGAGCGCGGGCATAGTTCGATCTCTGCCGAACCAATGCTGCTGATCCCGTCGCTATTTACGGCGCTTTCAGTCGGTGGAGGCGGGATGGGCAACGATATCACGACGGACCTGGACCGCCGCTATGTGTCCGATTGGTTCTGGGACCTCGAGATGCTCGCAAAGGCAGTGGGCGTTGCCACGGCCGAATTGGGCGAAATGATCGGCGCCGGCTGTGCGCCCGGCGCGATCTACGCGTTCAGCAGGGAGCATGGCTGGTGGAGCGCGCTTGGCGGTCACCGCAGCGGCCATGCCGGGCCGCCACCGCCCGGCGCCGAGTGCTGGTTCGCGCCGGCCGCTGTGTGGGGGCTGCGGCGCGCGGTTCTGGCGCGCCGCCAGGGCGCCTCGCCCGAAGCGGCCGCGCGACTGAACCAGGTGCTGTTCGAGGATGAATTCGTCGCCGCCCTGGCGCAACTGCCCGAGGCCCGGATCGCCTATGCCGATTGTTTCGACGCGAGCGGGGTGGTTGCCGCTGCCGCCGGCGCGCAGGCAGCGCGGGAATGGGCAGACTGGATCAAGGGCGGCTACGCTGTTTGCCTGCGCATCTTCACTGCAGACACCTGTGTGCGCAAGGAATCGCTCGCCGCGCTGCTGAAGCGCCATATCGCCGACCCGCAATCCTGTCCGATGACGGCGGCCGAGGCGCTGGCGGCGTGCGAAAGCCTGGCGCAGCTGATGCTGCCCTTCGCGCCGTGGCAGCGGCCGCTCGGCACGCCGGGGGTCACGATCGACCGGCTGCTTGCCGATCTGGCGCTCGGCCGCGAATTTCCCTTTGCGAGTCCGGCGGCGAGATCGAGATAAGGCTGCGCTACAGGAAGTTGTTCGGCCAGATCATCGTCCGCCACATATGGGCGGTCGGCGAGCCGTCGAAGCCAAGCCCCTCGGCCGGCTGGCGGAAATTGCGGCCGATCACGTCAGTCAGGAATTCCGGATCGGGTACCGGCACCTCGTCGAAGAAATAACGGTCATAGAGCGTCACCAGCCGCGCACTCATATACCAGCGATGCGCTCGAGCAGCCTCGGCATCGCGCCTGATATAATCGGGCGGAACATAGTCGGCGCCAAAGAAGCGGTGATAGCTCTCCGGATACTCATAGCCCACCGACGAATCGGCGAAATAGCGCAACGCCTGATGCTGCTGCACTGCCCAGGCCACTTCCTCGTCGACATAGGGCGCGATCATCTGCGCCCCCCAATAGCCATGGTCCGAGCGGATCAGGCATGCGTTCGAGATGTCGTGGAGCAGGCAGGCAAGGACGATCTTTTCCTCCTGACCTTCGTCCATCGCGCGCTTCGCTGCGGTCAGCAGGTGGCGGCCGGTGATGCCGGTGATCCGCAGCCGGAAGAAATCGAGTAGGGTCGGCGCCTCGGGCATCCGCGGCAATGCAGGATTGTCGCCCATCATCATCACCGTATCGGGGCCCAGCCGGGCCAGCGCCTCATGCTCGCCGGTCGATTGCCCGGTGCCGACGATCGCCACAGGCGCCGGGACGATGATCCGCTCGCGCCCCTCTTGTGGCCATTCGGCTTCGGGAAGATGATCCATGCACATTCTCATGCTGTGCCAAATCCCGGCACCCGGGGAAAGGGGCTCACACGACCCGATAGGGCACCGTGCCCCGCATATCGGGATCGACGCTGATCTCGCGATCGGCGGGCGGAAAGGCGCGCTGGTCGCAATCGTCGCGCGGGCATAGCCGGCACGAGATGCCGATCGGGATCGGCGGCGCGCTCCGGTCCAGCGCATCGGCATAGACGAAGTCGCCGGCATGCTCCGCCTCGCAGCCGAGCGTCACTGCATAACGGCGCGGGATTCGGGTGAAGCTGCCCGACGGTTTCACCAGCCCCTTTGCCATCGAGACATAGCGCACGCCATCGGGCGTCTCGGCATGCTGGACGATGATCCGGTCGGGGATCGCAACGGCCTCATGCACGATCCACAAGGGGCAGGCGCCGCCGAACCGCGCGAATTGCAGTCGCGTCGCCGAATGCCGCTTGGTGATGTTGCCGGCCATGTCGACCCGACAGAAATAGAAGGGGACGCCCTTCGCGCCGGGTCGCTGCAGCGTCGAGAGCCGATGGCAGGCCTGTTCGAAGCTGACCCCGAAGCGGCGGCACAGCCGGTCGATATCGTGGCGCATTGCCCGGGCGGTGGCGCGGAACCGGGCATAGGGCATGGTCAGCGCGCCGGCACCGTAATTGGCGAGGCCGATACGGAGCAGGTTGCGGGCCTCGGTGCTGGATACAGCGGCGCTCTCGACGATCGACTCGATCATTCCCTTGAACGCGGTCGCCGCGAGCTGGTGGGCGATCAGGAAGCGGCGGCTCTCGGGCGGCAAGGCGCCGCCCAGCGTCAGCGTGCCGCGCCGGCGATCGAGCGCGCGCAAGGGCGCGTCGTCGTCGGCGGGAGTCACGATGGTGATGCCGTGCGACGCCAGGCGGGCGACCAGCGCAGCCTCGTCCGATCCGAGCTCCTCGGCGAGTGCCTCGGCAGCGCGGTCGAGCGGATCGATATAATTGCCGGCAATGTGGAACCAGTCGCGCACCGCCTCCCATGGCATGCGGGCGCCCGCGCCCGATGCGCCGGCGGCCATGCTCTCCTCGACCATCTGCAACCGCTCCTCGGCCGCGCGCACCGCGCCGTGAAGGGCGATGATCCGATCGGCGATTTCGGGCCGTTCCTCGGCAAGCCGGGCGATTGCCTCTGGTGGGGGTGCCGGGGGCAGCACCGGATCGGCGAGCGCGTCGGCAAGGCCCGACAGGCGCAGCGCCGGGGCTGCGCTCTCGATCGCGGCCAGCGCTCCCGGATGACGCCGCCGGAGCGCGGCGGTCACCGCGGGCGTGAGTGGTCGGTCGCCGCTTTCGAGCTGCGAGAGATAGCTGACGGAGATCCCGAGCCGCGCCGCCATCGCTGCCTGGTTGAGCCCGGCCGAACGGCGCAGCGCACGGAGCTGTTCTCCGGCGTAGAGGCGGGCGGTCAGGCGGGGCATGACGGCTTTTCCACAGCGACCATCGGACTCATGTTCACCGTCCTTGAAGAATGTCACGCGAAGGCGCGAAGGATTTCGGAAGAGCCGTCGGACCAGATCCTCTCCGCGTCTTCGCGCCTTCGCGTGAAAAAATTTCCACTCTCATTCGCGCCTACTTCGCAAAATAGATATTCGCAACTTCGCAAATTCACATTTGCAAATCGCTGTCCGGCTTGAAAGAGGAGGGGCCTGCCTTGTCCCCGGAGTATACATGTCGTCGACGATTCCCGAGCTCGAGCGCAAGCGCGCGGCCGCCCGCCTGGGTGGCGGCGAGAAGCGGATCGCCGCCCAGCATGCACGCGGCAAGCTGACGGCGCGCGAGCGGCTGAACATCCTGCTCGACGAGGGATCGTTCGAGGAGCTCGACATGTATGTCGAGCATAATTGCGTCGATTTCGGCATGCCCGACCAGATCATTCCGGGCGATGGCGTCGTGACTGGATCGGGCACCGTCAATGGGCGACTGGTGTTCGTCTACAGCCAGGATTTCACCGTGTTCGGCGGCTCGCTCTCCGAGCGGCACGCGCAGAAGATCTGCAAGATCATGGACATGGCGATGAAGGTCGGCGCGCCGGTGATCGGTATCGCCGATTCGGGCGGCGCGCGCATCCAGGAAGGCGTTGCCTCGCTCGGTGGCTATGCCGAGGTGTTCCAGCGCAACGTGCTCGCCTCGGGGGTCGTACCCCAGATTTCGCTGATCATGGGGCCATGCGCGGGGGGCGCCGTCTATTCTCCGGCCATGACCGACTTCATCTTCATGGTGAAGGATAGCTCCTACATGTTCGTCACCGGCCCGGATGTAGTGAAAACCGTTACAAACGAGATTGTCACGCAGGAGGAACTGGGTGGAGCGGTGACGCATACCACGAAGTCGGGGGTCGCCGACATCGCCTTCGAGAATGATATCGAGGCGCTGCTCGCGGCCCGCGACTTCGTGGACTTCCTTCCTGCCTCGAACCGCGAGGCAGTGCCCGAACGCCCGAGCTCGGACCCCTGGGACCGGATCGAGGAGAGCCTCGATACGCTGGTCCCGGCGAACGCGAACCAGCCCTATGACATGCACGAGCTGATTCGGAAGACAGTCGACGAGGGCGATTTCTTCGAAGTGCAGCCGACTCATGCCGGCAACATCATCATTGGCTTCGGCCGGATCGAAGGGCGCACGGTCGGTGTCGTCGCCAACCAGCCCATGGTGCTGGCCGGCTGCCTCGACATCAACTCCTCGAAAAAAGCGGCGCGGTTCGTGCGTTTCTGCGACGCGTTCGAGATTCCGATCATCACCTTCGTCGACGTGCCTGGCTTCCTGCCGGGCACCGCGCAGGAGCTGAACGGTATTATCAAACACGGCGCGAAACTGCTCTTCGCCTATGCCGAGGCGACCGTACCCAAGATCACCGTCATCACCCGCAAGGCCTATGGCGGCGCCTATGACGTGATGGCCTCGAAACATCTGCGCGGCGATTTGAACTATGCCTGGCCGACCGCAGAGATCGCGGTGATGGGCGCCAAGGGCGCGGTCGAGATCATCTTCCGCGGCAAGAGCGCAGCCGAAATCGCTGAACGCACCGCTGAATATGAGGCCCGCTTCGCCAACCCGTTCGTGGCCGCATCGAAGGGGTTCATCGACGAGGTGATCCTCCCCCATTCGACCCGGCGGCGGGTCGCGCTCGGCTTGCGGAAACTGCGTGGCAAGAGCCTCGAAAATCCGTGGAAGAAACACGACAATATACCGCTGTGACCCGGCCATCCTCATCATGCGCGCGCCCGGCGCCTCTCAGGCGGCGCTCCCTTGCACTCGGTGTCGGCTTTGGCGCAGGGTTCGTGCCGCAACTCGAGACAGGTGGTGAAGCATGCTCCTTTTCCTGACCATGGCCCTTCAGGCGGCGGCGCCAGCCGCCGCGGCCCCGCCCGCACCACCGCCGCCACCCTGGACGCCGCGGATGCGGTTGGATCCGGTGACCAACAAAACGTCTGGCTCGGTCTCGGTAACCTCGGCTGACGGCAATAGCCGGCTGGTGGTCCGCTGCGATCGCCGCGACGAGAATGTCGTGTCGATTCAGTTCATCCCGACCCCGCCTTTCGCTGCAGCGACGCCGCGGCCGGTGTCGATCGCCATCGATGGCGGCGCCGCGCTCGGGGCGAACTGGGATTTCCCGGGACGGGGCGCAGTGGTTTCGGATGAAACGATCGTGACCAACCTCACCCTCGCTATCGCGCACGGCAAGGTGATCAAGGTCCATGCGATCGATCCAGCCGAAAAGACCATGGACGCGACCTTTGCCGGTCCGCCGAGCGACGCGCCGATCAGGCAGGTCGTCGAAGCGTGCGGCTACACCTTTGGCGTGGTGCCCGTGCGCGAAGCTGTACCGCCGGCGGCGCCGAACCCATGAACCTGGGCCGCCTCAACCATATCGGTATCGCGACGCCGTCGATCGAGACGTCGATCGCGCTCTATCGCGACCTGCTCGGGGCAACGAGGGTGCATGCGCCGTTCGATCTTCCGGCGCAGGGGGTGAGGGTCTGCTTCATCGACACGCCCAACACGCAGATCGAGCTGATCGAGCCGCTCTCGGACGAATCGCCGATCGCAGGCTTTATCGCGAAAAATCCGGCAGGCGGGCAGCACCATATCTGCTTCGAGGTGCCCGATATCCATGTCGCGATAGCCGAGCTTGGTGCCAAGGGCGCACGGGTGCTCGGCGAGCCGCGGATCGGCGCGCACGGCACGTTGATCGTCTTCGTCCACCCCAAGGATATGGGCGGCACCCTGGTCGAGCTGATGGAAACACCCCGGGAAGGGCATTGATGGCGTACGAGATGATCCTGAGCGAGCGACGGGGCGATGTACTCGTCCTCACCCTCAACCGGCCCGACCGGCTCAACGCGGCGCCGCCTGCGATGTTCGACGAGTTGCGGGACGCGATCGGCAGGCTGGACGGCGCCCGCGCGGTGCTGTTCACCGGCGCCGGCCGCGCCTTCTGCTCGGGCGCTGATGTCGCCGGCGGCGCCTTCGCGACCGATAGCGATCCGGCCGAGACGACCTTTCAGGCGCTGACCAGACACTACAACACGACGATCGCGGCAATCGCCGATCTCGCCGTGCCGGTGGTCAGCGCGGTGCGCGGGCCGGCGGCGGGGATCGGCTGCAGCCTCGCGCTCGCGGCGGATTTCTGTGTCGCTAGCGAGACTGCCTATTTCCTCCAGGCCTTCGTCAATATCGGCCTTGTGCCCGATGGCGGTGCGAGCTGGATGTTGCCGCGGCTGATCGGCAAGGCCCGCGCCACCGAGATGATGATGCTCGGCGAGCGCGTGCCGGCGGCGAAGGCACTCGACTGGGGCCTGATCCACAAGGTCGTCGCCGACGATGCGCTCGATGCCGAAGCCTTTGCGCTCGCCGAGCGGCTGGCGGCGGGGCCGACGGTGGCGCTCGGCCTGATGCGGCGCGGCCTCGCCCATGCGCTCGAGGTCGATTACGCGACGGCGATGAAGCACGAGGCCGAAAACCAGCGCGCTGCGCGCGGTTCAGCGGATTCGCTGGAGGGCGGAATCGCCTTTCTGCAGAAGCGCAAGCCGGCGTTCCGGGGGGCGTGACATCGTGACCGCCAAGCCAACCATCGACACCTGGCAGGCTGCCGCCGCAAAGGAAGTGAAAGGCAAGGATCTCACCTGGCACACGCCGGAAGGGATCGACGTCAAGCCGCTCTACACCGCCGAGGACGTCGCCGGTATCGATCCCGGCCTGCCGGGTTTCGCGCCGTTCACCCGCGGCGTGCGCGCCTCGATGTACGCCGGCCGGCCCTGGACGATCCGCCAATATGCCGGCTTCTCGACCGCTGAAGCCTCCAATGCTTTCTACCGTCGCAACCTCGCCGCCGGGCAGAAAGGATTGTCGGTCGCCTTCGATCTCGCCACGCACCGCGGTTACGACAGCGATCATCCGCGTGTGACGGGCGATGTCGGCAAGGCCGGCGTCGCGATCGACACGATCGACGACATGAAGATCCTGTTCGACGGCATCCCGCTCGACAAGATGAGCGTGTCGATGACGATGAACGGCGCGGTCATCCCGATCCTCGCCTTCTTCATTGTCGCGGGCGAGGAGCAGGGCGTCCCTCAGGAATTGCTGGACGGCACGATCCAGAACGACATCCTGAAGGAGTTCATGGTCCGCAACACCTATATCTACCCGCCCGAGCCGAGCATGCGGATCATCTCGGACATCATCGGCTACACCTCGCGCCACATGCCGAAGTTCAACTCGATCTCGATCTCCGGCTATCACATGCAGGAAGCCGGGGCGACGCAACTCCAGGAGCTCGCTTTCACGATCGCCGACGGCCGCGAATATGCCAAGGCGGCGATGGCCTCGGGGCTCGATCTCGACGCCTTTGCCGGACGGCTGTCCTTCTTCTTCGCGATCGGCATGAACTTCTTCATGGAAGTCGCGAAGCTCCGCGCCGCGCGCAAGCTCTGGCACCGGGTGATGACCGATCTTGGCGCGAAGGACGAGCGCTCCAAGATGCTGCGCACGCATTGCCAGACCTCGGGCGTGTCGCTCACCGAGCAGGATCCGTATAACAACGTCATCCGCACCACGATCGAGGCAATGGCAGCGATGCTCGGCGGTACGCAGTCTCTGCACACCAACGCGCTCGATGAGGCGATTGCGCTGCCGACCGACTTCTCCGCCCGGATCGCGCGCAACACGCAGATCGTGATCCAGGAAGAGACGGGCATGACTCATGTCGTAGATCCCCTTGGCGGCTCCTATTATGTCGAGAGCCTGACCCAGGAGCTCTACGATAAGACCTGGGAGATCATCGAGCGGGTCGAGGCTGAGGGCGGCATGGCGAAAGCTGTCGCGGCCGGCTGGCCCAAGGCAATGATCGAAGAGGCCTCGGCGGGTCGCGCCGCGCGGGTCGATATGGGCGAGGACGTGATCGTCGGCGTCAACAAGTACAAGCTCGCCGAAGAGGATGATATCGACATCCTCGACGTCGACAATGTCGCGGTGCGGGAATCGCAGATCGCGCGGATCAAGAAATCCAAGGCCGGCCGTGACGAAGCGAAGTGCCGGGCGGCGCTCGATGCGCTCCGCGAAGGTGCGCGCGGCACCGAGAATGTGCTCGGCCTGGCCGTCGAATGCGCCCGCCAGCGTGCGACGCTCGGCGAGATCAGCCAGGCGATGGAGGATGTATTCGGGCGCTACGGCACCAATCCGACGCCGGTCTCCGGCATCTATGGCGGCGCGCACGAGTTCGACGCGCGCTGGCGTGGCCTGCTCGACGGGGTCGGGTCGCTGACTCACCGCATGGGCCGCAAGCCACGCCTGCTCGTCGCCAAGATGGGCCAGGACGGGCATGATCGCGGCGCAAACCTCGTCTCCTCGGCGTTCGGCGATCTCGGCTTCGAGGTGGTGCCGGGGCCTTTGTTCCAGACGCCCAAGGAGGCCGCGGATCTGGCGATCAAGTCCGATGTCGATGTCGTCGGCGCGTCGTCGCTGGCGGCAGGCCACAAGACGCTGATCCCGGAGCTGATCGGCCATTTGCGCGACGCTGGCCGGAGCGACATCAAGGTGATCGCGGGCGGGGTGATCCCGGCGCAGGATTATCAATATCTGCGCGATGCTGGCGTGCAGGGGATTTTCGGTCCCGGCACCAATCTGGTGAACGCCGCGACCGAGGTGTTGAAATTGCTTGGGCATAACCAGCCCCCGATCGAGGAAGCCGCGGAATGAGTGACGTTTCTGAACTCCCCTCCCGTTTACGGGAGGGGCCGGGGGTGGGCTCGTGCTCTCCTCAGGCGGACCGTTCGTTGGAGCCGGGCGCCCACCCCCCGGCCCCCTCCCGCGAGCGGGAGGGGGAGAAGACGTGGACCCGCGCCGACATCGCCGCCCTGTTCGATCTCCCCTTCACCGAACTCGTCTTCCGCGCCGCCGAAACCCACCGCGCCCATCACGCCGCCGGCGAAGTCCAGCTCTGCACTTTGCTGTCGATCAAGACCGGCGGCTGCCCCGAGGATTGCGGCTATTGCTCGCAATCGTCTTCCGCCGATTCAGGCCTCAAGGCCGAGAAGTTGATGGAGGTGGACGCAGTCCTCGCCGCCGCCGCCGAGGCAAAGGCGTCGGGTTCGCAGCGCTTCTGCATGGGCGCGGCGTGGCGCAACCCCAAGGACCGCGACATGGGCGCGGTGGTCGCGATGGTCGAGGGCGTCAAGGCGATGGGCCTCGAAACCTGCATGACGCTGGGCATGCTCGAGCCGCACCAGGCCGAACAACTCGCCCATGCCGGCCTCGATTATTACAACCACAATATCGATACCTCGCCCGAACATTATGGCGATGTCATCACCACCCGGACTTTCCAGGACCGGCTCGATACGCTGGAGAATGTCCGCCAGGCCGGCATCAATGTCTGCTGCGGCGGCATTGTCGGCATGGGCGAGACCCGCGCCGACCGGGTCGGCTTCGTCCATGCGCTGGCGACCCTGCCACGCCATCCCGAAAGCGTGCCGATCAACGCGCTGGTGCCGGTTCGCGGCACGGTGCTCGGCGACATGCTCGCTGGCACGCCCATGGCGAAGATCGATGATATCGAGTTCGTCCGCACCGTCGCGGTCGCGCGCATCACCATGCCGCTGAGCATGGTGCGCCTCTCGGCGGGCCGAGAGAGCATGAGCGAGGCGACCCAGGCATTGTGCTTCCTCGCCGGCGCCAATTCGATCTTCACCGGCGAGAAGCTGCTGACCACGGGCAACGCCGGCGGCGGCGCCGACGCGGCATTGTTCGCCAAGCTGGGGCTCAAGCCGATGGAAGGCGAGGAGCCGATGCGGGTCGCGGCCGAATGAATTTATTCCCCTCCCGCTTGCGGGAGGGGGCAGGGGGTGGGCTCGCGCTCACCGCAATTATTTCCGTTTGTGGTAGGCCGGGCGCCCATCCCCCGGCCCGGCTTGCGGAAGGGGAGTAGAGTTTGTTCAAGAAAATCCTGGTCGCCAATCGTGGTGAGATCGCCTGTCGTGTCATGCGCACCGCCAAGAAGATGGGGATCGCCACTGTCGCGGTCTATTCGGATGCCGATGCGCGCAGCCCGCATGTGCTGATGGCCGACGAAGCCGTGCGGCTCGGGCCGGCACCCGCCAATGAGAGCTATCTCAAGGCCGATCTGATCCTGCTCGCCGCGAAGGAAACCGGCGCTGATTGTATCCATCCGGGCTATGGCTTCCTGTCCGAACGCGAGAGTTTCGCCAGGGCCTGCGCCGACGCGGGCATCGCCTTTGTCGGTCCGCCGCCGCACGCGATCGCCGCGATGGGCGACAAGATCGAATCGAAGAAGCTTGCCAAGCAGGCCGGCGTCAATGTCGTCCCCGGGTTCCTCGGTGAGATCGACGATACCGAGCACGCAGTCCGGATTGCCTCGGACATCGGTTATCCGGTGATGATGAAGGCCTCGGCCGGCGGCGGCGGCAAGGGGATGCGGCTTGCCTATTCGGAGCAGGATGTCCGCGAAGGCTTCGAGGCGACCAAGCGCGAAGGCCTGGCCAGCTTCGGTGACGACCGGGTGTTCATCGAGAAGTTCATCGAGAGCCCGCGCCACATCGAAATCCAGGTGATGGGCGACCAGCACGGCAACATCGTCTATCTGGGCGAGCGCGAATGCTCGGTCCAGCGCCGCCACCAGAAGGTCGTCGAAGAGGCGCCGTCGCCTTTCGTCACGCCTGAAATGCGCAGGGCAATGGGCGAGCAGGCAGTCGCGCTCGCGGCAGCGGTCGGCTATTATTCGGCGGGCACCGTCGAGCTGATCGTCTCGGGTGCCGACACCTCGGGCAAGGGCTTCTACTTCCTCGAGATGAACACAAGGCTCCAGGTCGAGCATCCCGTCACTGAATGCATCACCGGGCTCGATCTGGTCGAGCTGATGATCCGGGTCGCGGCGGGCGAGCCGCTCGGCC
Source organism: Sphingomonas oligophenolica (assembly GCF_039522915.1). Lineage (NCBI taxonomy): Bacteria > Pseudomonadati > Pseudomonadota > Alphaproteobacteria > Sphingomonadales > Sphingomonadaceae > Sphingomonas > Sphingomonas oligophenolica. The sequence goes on along the minus strand of NZ_BAAAEH010000024.1, from coordinate 63,393 downwards.
TCACCCAGGACGATGTGAGGCTCACCGGCTGGGCGATCGAGAACCGGGTCTATGCCGAGGATCCCTATCGTGGCTTCCTGCCCTCGATCGGGCGACTGATCCGCTACAATCCGCCCGAGGACGGCCGGCCCGCTTACGGCCCGGTCGATCCGAAAGCGGATGCTTATGTCCGCGTCGATGACGGCGTCAGCGAAGGCGGCGAGGTCTCGATGTTCTACGATCCGATGATCGCCAAGCTGATCACCTGGGCGCCGACCCGCCTCGAGGCGATCGACCAGCAGATCGCGGCGCTCGATTCCTTCGAGATCGAGGGACCGGGCAACAATATCGATTTCGTCTCGGCGCTGATGCAGCATCCGCGCTTCCGTGCGGGCGCGCTGACCACCGGCTTCATCGCCGAGGAATATCCCGATGGGTTCCACGGCGCCCCGGCGTCGCCAGAATTGCTTCGGAGCCTCGCCGCGATCGCTGCCTTCGCTGCGACGGCCGAGGCTGATCGGGCGCGGCGGATCGACGGCCAGCTCGGCAAGCGCCTGCGGCCGCCCGCCGAATGGAGCGTGAAGATCGAAGGCGCCGAGCATCAGGTCTCGGTTTCGACTGACGGCATCCTGGTCGATGGCGAGGCACTCGAGATTGCGCTTGAATATACGCCCGGCGACCGGGTGGTGGAGGCCGAGCTCGGCGACGACGACCTGGTGGTGAAGATCGCGCGGGTCCGCGCCGGCTTCAAGCTCACCGCGCACGGCGCGAGCCATGTCGCCCGCGTCCTTCCCGCTCACGTCGCGCCTTATGCGGCGCATCTCATCGAGAAGATCCCCCCCGATCTCTCGCGATTCCTCCTCGCGCCGATGCCCGGCCTGCTGATGCGGCTCGATGTCGCCGCGGGCGACAAGGTCGAGGCCGGCCAGCCGCTGGCGGTCGTCGAGGCGATGAAGATGGAAAATATCCTGCGCGCGGAAAAGGCCGGGACCGTCAAACTGATCAACGCGGCGCCGGGCGACAGCCTTGCCGTGGACGCGGTGATTCTCGAGATGGAATAGCGGTTCGCGCTCGCCTCGGGCCGGGCTCGAGACCGATCGTTGCGCTGCAAGGATACAAATTGCGACAATATTTCGATGGACCAAAATCGGCTCGATAGCCATTTGAGCCAAATGTTTCGCTCGCGCATCGCTCTGCTGTTGGTCGTCTCGCTGCCGCTCCAGGCATGCGCGGTCGGCCCGAATTATGCGCCGCCCGCGCCGGCCGGGCTCGGCGTCCCGGCAACCTATTCGACCCCGGCACCTGCGGGTGAGCCGGCCGACATCCGGTCCTGGTGGACAAACTTCAACGATCCCGAACTTGTCGCGATCGTCGAGCGCGCCCGTGCCGGCAATCTCGACATAGCCCAGGCCGTGTCGCGGCTCCGCCAGGCGCATGAATCGCTGATCCAGTCGCGGGCCGACCTGCTGCCCTCGGTTTCGGGCTCGGCCGGGTATAATCGCGCCGTGTTCGATGCTGTCGGCGCGCGCGACAATTTCTCGCTGGGCGCTGATGTCTCCTACCAGGCCGATCTGTTCGGGGGCGTGAGACGCGGTATCGAGGCGTCGCGCGCGACCTACCAGGCAAGCGGCTTCGATCTCGCGACGGTGCAGACCTCGATCGAGGCCGAGGCGGCGCGCAATTATATCCTTGCCCGCCAGGCGCAGGCGAACCTGGCGATTGCGCGCAATTCGCTCGGTATTCAGGACGACAATCTCGAGATCACCGGATTCCGCGTCCAGGCCGGGCTCGTCTCCTCGCTCGACAGCGAACAGTCACGCCAGCAGCGCGCCCAGACCGCGGCGACCATTCCGACGCTCGAGCAGAATTACCAGACAGCGGTCAATCGCCTCGGCGTGTTGACCGGCCAGGCCCCCGGCGCGCTCAAGGCCGAGCTCGAGGCGACCGCGCCGATCCCCAAGGGGCCTGACTCGCTCGCTGTGGGCATCCCCGTCGACACGCTGCGCCAGCGCCCCGATGTCCGCGCCGCCGAACGCCAGCTCGCCGCCGCGACCGCCCAGATCGGCGTCGCCAAGGCGCAGCTTTATCCGGCGCTCAACATCACCGGCAATATCGGCACCGCCGCCAGCTCGATCGGCGGGCTGGCCAGTGTCGTCACCGGCAGCCTGTTCGCCGGGCTGACTCAGCTGATCTTCGATGGCGGCCGCACCCGGTCGCGGGTCCGCGCGCAGGAAGCGGCTGCCGAGGGCGCCCTCGCCAATTACAAGCAGGTCGTGCTGACCGGCCTCGAGGATGTCGAGAATGCGCTCACTGCGCTCCAGGCCGCCAAGGATCGCCAGGTTCAGTTCGCGATCGCGCTCGACGCCTCGAACAACGCAGCGATCCTCTCGCGCAGCCAGTATCGCGCCGGGCTCACCGACATCACCACGCTCAACACGAATGAGAGCGCGTTGCTGTCGGCCCAGAACGGTCTCTCCAACGCCAGGGCCGATCAGGCCCAGGCGCTGGTTCAACTTTATCTCGCGCTTGGCGGCGGCTGGGACAGCAACAGCGTTCCGCAGGCACCGCTTGCGCAATCGCCCCGGGAATGACGATGGCCACTATCGACAATGAAAATCTCGACGAATTCCTGGGTGCGAAACCAGTGCCCTGGTGGCAGCGTTACGCGAAATGGGCGCTCGTTGGCGTCGGCGTCATCCTGTTGGTCCTGCTCGGCCTGCATTTTTTCGGCGGGACGACCACCGTCCAATATGCGACTGAGCCGGTCGCGCGCGGATCGCTTTCGGTCACCGTTTCCGCGACCGGCAAGCTCGCGCCGACCAACCAGGTCGAAGTCGGCTCCGAACTGTCCGGCCTTATCACCAAGGTCGTCGTCGACGTTAATGATCGGGTGACGGCAGGCCAGCCGCTCGCTTTGGTCGATCCGTCGCGCTTCAATGATACCGTCAACCAGAGCAAGGCAGCCCTTGACGCGGCGGTGGCGACGGTCGCGCAGAACCAGGCGTCGCTTGACCAGTCGAAGGCGACGCTCGCGCGCTTCCAGGAAGTGAGCAGGTTGTCGGGCGGGCGCGTCCCGGCCAAGACCGAGATGGACCAGGGGATCGCCGACCGCGACCGCGCCGTCGCCAATCTCCGTGCGGCCCAGGCCAATGTCGTGTCGGCACGGGCGACGCTTTCCTCGAACGTCACCCAGCTCACCAAGACGGTGATCCGCTCGCCCGTGAACGGCGTCGTCCTCACCCGCCAGATTGAGCCGGGCCAGACCGTGGCCGCCTCGTTCAGCACGCCGACCCTGTTTGTCATCGCCCAGGATCTGAGTTCGATGAAGCTCGAGGTCGCGATCGACGAGGCCGATGTCGGTTCGGTCAAGCAGGGCCAGCAGGCAAGCTTCACCGTCGACGCCTTTCCGGGCAAGACCTTCCCCGCCTCGATCACCCGGGTCGATCTCGGCTCGAACCTGAGCGCGCAGTCGAGCACCTCGTCGACGACCAGCACGACGACCGCTCAGGTCGTGTCCTATGGCGCGACGCTCAGCGTCTCCAATGCCGATCAGCAGCTTCGCCCCGGCATGACCGCGACCGCCGATATCGTGACGACCGCCCGGAACAACGTGCTGCTCGTCCCCAATGCGGCGCTGCGCTTCAAGCCCGTTGCGACTGCCACGCCGAGCGCTGCCGCCAGCGGCGGAATCGCGGGCGCGCTCATGCCGCGACGGCCACGCGGCGGCGCCGGCGCCAGGGGCGACGCGTCGGTCGTTCGCGGCGGTTCGCAGACCGTCTATGTAAAGGACGATAGCGGCCAGCCCAGGGCGGTCAGCATCACCACCGGCGTGACCAACGGTACCATGACCGAGGTGGTCGGCGGCGACCTCCAGCCCGGCATGCAGGTGATCACCGGCCAGCTTTCGGGCACCGGGTCGGGCAGCAGCAAGAAACGGCGCTCGGGCGCGGGCAGCGGCGCGGCCGCTGGCGGCGGACAGCGCAGTGGCCAGTAATGCGCCCGTAACGACCGCGACGGGCGCCGGTGCCGCGCGCGCCGCGCCGATCATCTCGCTGCGCGGCGTCACCAAAATCTATGGCGAGGGCGCAACGGCGTTCCAGGCGCTGAAGGGAGTCGATCTCGACATCGCCCAGGGCGATCTCGTCGCGGTGATGGGCGCCTCGGGCTCGGGCAAGTCGACCATGATGAACATCCTCGGCTGCCTCGACGTGCCGAGTGCCGGCACCTTCCTGTTCCGGGGCCGGCATGTCGAGACGCTCGATCGTGACCAGCGCGCGCTGCTGCGCCGCAAATATCTCGGCTTTGTCTTCCAGGGCTTCAACCTGCTCGCCCGCACCACAGCGCTCGAAAATGTCGAGCTGCCGTTGCTGTATCGCGGCGATGCGAAGAAGGATCGGCACGACGCGGCGATGGCCGCGCTCGACAAGGTGGGGCTTGCCGCCTGGTGGGATCACACGCCGGCCGAGCTTTCCGGCGGCCAGCAGCAGCGCGTCGCGATCGCCCGCGCGATCGTCACCTCGCCCGACGTGTTGCTCGCCGACGAACCGACCGGCAATCTCGATTCGGAGCGTTCGGTCGAGATCATGGAATTGCTCAGCGGGCTCAACCGCGACAGCAACATCACCGTGCTGATGGTCACTCACGAGCCGGAAATGGCCGCCTTCGCGCACACCATCGTTCATTTCAAGGACGGGCTGGTCGAACGGATCGAGACTCAGCGCGCGCGCGGGGAGCGGGTGTCGGCAGACGAGTCTGTCCCCCTCAGGGGAGGGGTCGGGGTAGGCTCACTCGACAGCCCGCCAGCGCCCCCCGCCTCCAGTCCCTCCCCTGAAGGGGAGGGGGGAATATAATGCTCGGCACCACCTTCCTCCTCGCGATCCGCTCGATCGCGCGCCACAAATTGCGGTCGTTCCTCACAACGCTCGGCATCATCATCGGCGTCGCGGCGGTCGTCACCATGGTCACGCTCGGCCAGGCGACCACCGCCGCGGTGCAGAAGTCGATCGCGTCGCTCGGTACCAACGTCCTCCAGGTCCGCCCCGGCCAGGGCTTTGGCCGCGGCGGCGGCGGCCCGCGTCCGCCCGATTTCAAGCCCGAGGATGTCGAGGCGATCGCCAACCAGATCGCCGGCGTCACCGCCGTCGCGCCGCAGGCCCAGTCGACCGGCACGGCGATCTATGAAGGCGCCAACTGGTCGACGACGATCAACGGCACGACCAGCGCCTATTTCGACGTCCAGCCCTGGCCGCTCACCAGCGGCCGCTATTTCACCACGATCGAGGAACAGGCCGGCAAGGCGGTGTGCATCGTCGGCAGCACCGTCGCCAAGAATCTGTTCAATGGCGGCGAGGCGATCGGCACGCGAATCCGTCTCGGCGGCATTTCGTGCGACGTGATCGGCACGCTGTCGACGCGCGGCCAGGCCGGGTTCGGCGGCGATCAGGACGATGTCGTCATCATGCCGATCAAGACGGTGCAGCGCCGCTTCACCGGCAGCCGCGATATCCGCCTGATGCTGGTCGGCGTCGACGAAGCCTATTCGACCGCAGTGGTCCAGTCCTCGATCGAGGATCTGCTGCGCGAACGCCGCAACATCAACGGCAGCAAGGAAGACGATTTCAACATCTTCGACACCAAGCAGATCTCGGACACGCTGACCGGCACGACGACCTTGCTGACCGGCATCGTGACAGCGGTCGCCGCAATCTCGCTGCTGGTCGGCGGAATCGGGATCATGAACATCATGCTCGTCTCGGTCACTGAACGGACCCGCGAGATCGGCATCCGACTCGCGATCGGCGCCGTCGCGCGCGAGGTGCTGCTCCAGTTCCTGGTCGAGGCAGTGGCCCTGTCGTGCCTGGGCGGCGTGATCGGGTTGGTCATCGCGCAGATCGCGGTCGTTTCGCTCGCGCCGGTGATGAAGGTCAGCTTCCTGTTCGTGCCGCAGATCAACGTGATCGCGTTTGCGATTTCGGCGCTGATCGGCGTCGTGTTCGGCTATTTCCCGGCGCGCCGGGCTGCGTCGCTCAACCCGATCGATGCGCTTCGGCACGAGTGACGGATTATCGCAGCGCCCGCAGCCGCTCCAGGTCCTCGGGCGTATCGATGTCGATCAACTCGCGCGCCGGCGCGTAGACATGGCGCCCGGCGAGCACCATCGCCCGCGCGCCCGCATCGCCCTCCAGTGCCAGCAGCGCCTCGTACCGGCCGGCGCCGAACACTGCCGGCGGGCACGGATTCACCCCGTCGGTCGAAGCGACGACGGCGTCGGCACTGTCGGCCGCATCGAGCAGGTTATAGACATGAGTCGCCGTGACGCGCGGCATATCGGCAAGCGCGATCAATACCGCTTCCGGGCTCTCGGCCCTCGCGCAGGCAACGCCGAGCTTCACTGATTCCGATATGCCGATTTCCGGCGCGTCATTGTGGATCAGGCGGTAGCCCCGGCTTTCGAAATCGAGATTGGTGCCGTTCCTGACCACGAAGCGGGCCTGGAAGGGAATAGCCTCGAGCGCGGTCACGACATGAAAGGCGAGCGGCTTGCGCAGGAACAGCTGCTCGAGCTTGTCGGCCTCGCCAAAGCGCTTCGAACGGCCGGCGGCGAGCAGGATCAGGGCGGTCTTTTCGGCAGCGATCATGCCTTTTTCCTGTCCTCGCGGGCGTTGAACGCGCCCACCATCGCCGCGGCAATCGACAGCGCGATTTCCGCCGGGCCGATCGCGCCGATATCGAGCCCGACCGGCGCATCGATCCGGTCGAGATCGGCCTCGGTCACTCCCGCCGCCGCCAACCGCTCCCGCCGCGCGGCATGGCTGCGCCGCGATCCCAGCGCACCGACATAGGCAGTCGGCGCGGCCAGCGCGGCGATCAGCGCAGGATCGTCGATCTTGGTGTCATGGCTGAGCGTGACGACAGCGGTCGAAGGCCCGGGCGCATAGGCGGCGACTGCCTCGTCGGGCCAGCCGTCATTGAGCGCCACGCCGGGGAACCGCTCCTCGGTCAGGAAACGCGCCCGCGGGTCTATTACCACCGTCTCGATGCCAAGCTCGCGCGCCAGACCAGCCAGCGCCTGGGCGATCTGCACGGCGCCGACGATGAGCAAGCGGCGCGGCGGATCATAGCGGTTGATGAAGGCCGAGCCCGTCTCGATCGGCCGCGCATCGCTGTGCCCGGTCGCAAGGTCGGTGGCGATCGTGAGCGCCTTGCCTGCCTCGCGCGCCTCGGCGATCCGGTCGAACAATTCGGGGTCGAAACCCTCGGCCGAGACCGGCTGGACCATTACTGAAATCTCGCCGCCACAGGGCAGGCCCACTTCCCAGGCGGCTGCGTCGGCGATGCCATAGGTCTTCACCTGGAATGGCGCGCCCGCGATCACCTCGGCTGCGGTCGCGAGGATGTCGCTCTCGACGCAGCCGCCCGAGACCGAGCCCTCGAAACGGCCATCGGCATGGACGAGCATATGGCTGCCCCTTGGCCGCGGCGCCGATCCCCAGGTCGAGACGACCGTGGCGATCGCCATCGGCGCGCCCTTCCAGCTTTGTGCCGCGGCGAGGACTGTGTCGTTATCGGCCATCAGAACCTCATATCGGCGGCAATCCCGCCAGCACCTTGTCGAGCGTCATCGGGAAGTCGCGCACCCGCACCCCGCAGGCATTGTAGATCGCATTAGTCACCGCAGCACCGGCGCCGGAAATGGTCAGTTCGCCAAGCCCCTTCACCCCGATCGGGTTGGCGTGCCGGTCCACATCCTCGATGAAATGCACGTCGAGATGCGGTACATCGGCATGCACCGGCACATGATATTCGCCGAGATCATGGTTCACGAACTGGCCGTAGCGCGTGTCAAGCTCGAGGCCCTCCATCAGCGCATAGCCGATTCCCCAGATCATCCCGCCGATCGCCTGGCTCCGCGCCGTCTTGGCGTTCAGGATTCGCCCGGCCTCGAACACGCCGAGCATTCGCCGCACGCGCACGGCACCGGTCACCGCATTGACCGCGACCTCGGCGAATTGCGCGCCATGCGCCGCCTGGCTGAAACTGCGCGCATTGCTGCCCTGGCTGATCTTGCCGGTCGCCACCAAAGGCGCGTCGCCCACCAGCGTATCGAGTGAGACGCGGCGGTTGCCGGCGATGGCATGGCCATCCTTCAACGTCATGTTCTCTGGGCTGGTGTCCATCCGCTTCGCCAGCTCGGCGACGATATCCTCGCAGGCAAGCGCGACCGAGGATCCGGCGCTGGCCGCGCCGAACGACCCGCCCGAGCCCGCGCCGGTCGGCATGTCGCTGTCGCCGAGCTTCACATCGATGCAGTCGATCGGCAGCCCGAGCGACTCGCCCGCGATCTGGGCGAGGATCGTGTAGGTCCCGGTGCCGATATCGGTCATGTCGGTCTCGATTCGGGCGCGGCCATCGCTGCCGAGCGTCACCCGTGCCTCGGAATCGATCAGCAGGTTGATCCGCACCGCCGCCGCCATGCCCATGCCGATCAGCCATTCGCCCTCGCGGACCGAGCCCGGCGTCGCCGAGCGGTTCGCCCACCCGAAGCGCCGCGCGCCTTCGTCGAGGCATTCGACCAGCCGCCGCGTCGAGAAAGGCGCGCCGGTCATGGGATCGACCGCCGGCTCGTTGAGCTTGCGGAAATCGATCGGATCGCGGCCGAGCTTCTCGGCCAGCTCGTCCATGGCGGTCTCGAGCGCGAGCATGCCGACCGCCTCGCCCGGCGCCCGAACCGCGCCGGCCTGGACCATGTCGAGCGTCACGATCTTGTGGCTGATATGGCGCGCTGGCGCCGCGTAGAGCGCGATCGTGCCGAGCGCGACCGGCTCCATGAATCCGCCGTCGGGGCCCTGGCTCACCACGCTGTCATGCCCGATCGCAGTCAGCTTCCCGTCGGCATCGGCGGCGAGGCGGATCCGTTGATGCGTGTCGGTGCGGCGATAGACATTGTGGAACAGCTGCGCGCGCGCCATCGCGATCTTCACCGGCCGGCCCAGCCGCTCGGCCGCGATCGCCGCCATCACCGCTTCGGGTCCGAGCATCTTGCCGCCGAATCCGCCGCCGATATAGGGCGAGACGATCCGGACATTGCCGGGCTCGATCCGCAGCGCGCCGGCGAGCACTGCCTTGGCTGCGCCGAGGATCTGCAGGCTCGAATACAGCGTGAGCTTCTTCCCCTCCCACACCGCGATCGAGGCGTGCGGCTCCATTGCGGCATGGACCTGGTGCGGGGTCGAATAGACCTGGTCGATACAGGCAGCCGCCTCGGCCATCGCCGCCTCGATATCGCCCTTGGCAACATCCTTCAGCCGCGAATCCGCCGGCGGCCCGCTTGCATGGGTAACATGGGCGAGCGTGTCGAAGCGGCCGGCTTCGGCCTCGATCTCGACCCGCACTGCGCGTGCCGCTTCCCGCGCCGCCTCGAAGCTGGTCGCGATCGCAGCGCCGATCACCTGGTCCCAATGGTCGATCGCCGCATTGCCGCGCTTCGCCGGCACGAAGCCCGCCGCCTGGCGCGGAATACGCGGGTCGTCGACGATGATGTCGAGCACGCCGGGCACGGCGCGCGCCGCGTCGGTATCGAAGCCGATCACCTTGCCCTTCGCGGCGGGTGCGGTGATCAGATAGCCATAGGCGACCTGGTCGCCGACCTGATGCTCATAGCCATAGGTCGCTGCACCCATCACCTTGAGCACGCCGTCGATCCGGTCGATCCCCTTGCCGAGCACATCCTGCACCCCGCGATCCATCGCGAGGCCGGGGTGATCGGCGTCCATCACATAGTCGCTCATGCAGTACCGCCGGTCAGGTCACGCAGGCACGCGATCAGTACGCGCCTCGTCAGGGGAATCTTGAAGTCGTTCGAGCCGGAACCCTTCGCGCCGGCGAGCAACGCATCCGCCGCTGCTTCGAACACGGCGGTGGAGGGGGCGTTGCCGACCAACGCCGCTTCCACGGCCGGATTGCGCCACGGCATCGGGCCGAGGCCGCCAAAGGCGAGCGCGGCCGAGGCGATCCTGTCGTCCTCGACCGAGATGATCGCAGCCACCGAAACCAGCGCAAAGGCATAGGATGCCCGGTCGCGCACCTTGCGATAGAGCTGGGTGCCCGCCGGCGGTGGCGGCAGTTCGACATGGGTGATCAGTTCGCCACCCTCGAGCACCGTTTCGATCTGCGGCGTGTCGCCCGGCAGCCGGTAGAAATCGCCGATCGCGATCCGGCGCCGGTCGCCATCGGGTTTCAGAGTCACGATGGTCGCGTCGAGGGCGCGCATCGCCACCGCCATGTCGCTCGGATGAGTCGCGATGCACTGGTCGCTCGTCCCGAGCACGGCGAGGATTCGGTTGAACCCGCCGATCGCCGAACAGCCGCTGCCGGGGTCGCGTTTGTTGCAGGGCATGGCGGTGTCGTAGAAATAATAGCAGCGCGTCCGCTGGAGCAGATTGCCCCCCGTCGACGCCTTGTTGCGGAGCTGCCCTGAGGCGCCGGCGAGCAATGCCCGGCTCAGTACCGGATAGCCCTTGATCACGCGCCGGTCGGCGGCGAGATCGCTGTTCGGCACCAGCGCGCCGATCGTCAGGCCACCGTCCGCGCGCTCCTCGATATCGGCTAGGTCGAGCCGGCTGATATCGACCAGCTTTTCAGGCGTCTCGATCTGCAGCTTCATCAGGTCGAGCAGGTTTGTGCCACCCGCGATGAATCGGCCTCCCGCCGCGACCGCAGCCTCCGGGCTGTCCGCCCTGGCATAGTCGAAGCTCTTCATGCGTCGGCACCCGATGGCGCCAGCCCGGCGACCTCCGATATGGCGTCGACGATATTGGGATAAGCCGAGCAGCGACAGAGATTGCCGCTCATCCGCTCGGATATCTCGGCGTCGTTGAGGTCGATTGCGTCAAGCGACCCGCTGACATGGCTCGGCCAGCCCTTCGCGACTTCGTCGAGCATCCCGACCGCCGAGCAGATCTGCCCCGGCGTGCAATAGCCGCACTGGAAGCCGTCATGCTTCACGAACGCCGCCTGGAGCGGGTGGAGCGTGTCGGCGCTGCCGAGCCCTTCGATCGTCAAGATGTCATCATCCTGATGCATGACCGCGAGCGTGAGACAGGAATTGATCCGCCGGCCGTTCACCAGCACGGTGCAGGCGCCGCACTGGCCGTGGTCGCAGCCCTTTTTGGTGCCGGTCAGCCCGAGATGCTCGCGGAGCAGATCGAGCAGCGAAGCGCGGATATCGGGTTCAGCCTCGCGGGGCGCCCCGTTGATCGTGAAATGCATGGGGGATGCCCCTCCTGGTTTTGGGGTAACGCGTTCAGGCTGGATGGTTTCCGGGAGATAGGTACGAGCATGAAAGTTTTGAAGCTGTCTTTTCACAAGCGAAATTTCCTCGCCCTGCTGCTGCTGGCGCCGGTCGCGGCCATCGGGCAGACTGCGCCCATGGTCCCGCTTTCCCCTCCGATCATCATCGCGCACCGCGGCGTCAGCGGCATGCGCCCCGAGCATACGCTTGCCTCCTATCAGCTCGCGATCGAGCAGGGCGCCGATTTCATCGAGCCCGATCTGGTCCTGACGAAGGACGATGTCTTCGTCGCCCGGCACGAGAATGACATCACCGACACGACCGACGTCTCGAAGCATCCCGAATTCGCCGACCGCAAGACGGTGAAGGTGATCGACGGCGAGAAGCATCATGGCTGGTTCACCGAGGATTTCACCCTGGCTGAGCTGAAGACCCTCCGCGCGAAGGAGCGCCTGCCGCTGCTCCGCCCCGACAATGCGAAATTCGACGGCCAGTTCGAGGTGCCGACGCTCGCCGAGATCATCGCACTCGCGAAGAAGAATTCAGTCGGCGACCGGGTCGTCGGCATCTATCCCGAGACCAAGCATCCCAGCTATTTCGCCTCGATCGGCAAGCCGATGGAGAAGAGGCTGGTCGAGCAGCTCGAGGCGGCCGGCTGGCACGACGCGCACGCGCCGGTGTTCATCCAGTCCTTCGAGGTGAACAATCTCAAGCTGCTGCACAGGCTCACCGGCATCCGTCTCATCCAGCTGATGGATTCAAGCGGCGCGCCGGCCGACAACGCGGCGCCGAGTTACGCCGCGATGGCAACGCCCGAGGGGCTGAAGGCGGTCGCCGCCTATGCCTGGGGAATCGGCCCCAACAAGGACATGATCCGGAAGGGCGACAAGGCACCGACGACGCTCGTCGCCGATGCCCACGCCGCCGGCCTCAGGCTCCACCCCTGGACTTTCCGCGCCGAGAATTACTTCCTGCCGTCGTCGCTCCGCGTCGGCATCAATCCGCGCGCCCATGGCCGTCTTTCTGACGAAATTCAGCGTTATCTGGCACTTGGCATCGACGGCTTCTTCACCGATTTCACCTATATCGGTGTCCAGGCCCGCGACGCCGCCGCCCGGAATGCCCCGGGCCAGTGAAGAGTTTTTCGCGATGCGCCGATTTCTGTTTCCCGTCGCCGCGCTGCTGCCGATGCTGGCGGGCGGCTGCCTCGCCCGAACTGCGGTCAACGTCGTCACCTTGCCCGTCAAGGCCACCAGCAAGGCGGTCGACTGGACGACGACCAGCCAGAGCGAGGCTGATCGCAATGCCGGCCGCAAGGCCCGCAAGGAGCGCGAAAAGGCGATGAAAGAGTGCCGCAAACATGGCGGCCCCGATTGCGCTCAATATGAGCGTGACGGCCGGAATTAGGGGCAATTTGACCAGCTTACAGCGTCACCCCGGACTTGTTCCGGGGTCCATCGCGCCGCAAACCAAAACGCTGATCTGTATGCGGAACGATGGATGCCGGAACGAGTCAGGCATGACGGTTGAGGTGTGGGGCGGTGATTCAACCCCAACGAATATCGAGAGATTGTCCTGGCGGACGGTGCCCCAAAACCGCTCCACCCCGCTCTTTGACATGACTGCTATACGTTAGGGCGGGTGGCCTCCCGCTGTTATTTCGACTGCGCCGCTGTTCCGCCCGCTGTTAATCCCGCTGTTCTCCGCTGTTTCCCCGCTGTTATTCGATAACAGCGGAATCTCCGCCAAGTGGTTGATAAAGAGCGATCAAATCGTCTTCAAAATCCAACATAACAGCGGGAAAAAATAATTTTTCGAAGAACAGCGGAAAACAGCGGGAAAGCCGCGCCGCCGTTCGGACCCGGCTAGCGTTCGCCAAGCACATCCGCGAGCGCGCGCAGCGTCTCGGGCCGCACCTGGACGCCGAGATGGCTGCTCCTGATCTCGATATTGCGGCACCCGGGATCGTCGGCGCGGCAGATCAGTCCGTTCACCAGCCCGTCGCTCCGGCTCCAGATCGCGGTCGCCTTCACCGGGAGCGGGGTCGCGACTTCGGCGGCCTGGGCGCGGACCCGGTCGCTGTCGATCCGGTCCCCGGTCAGCAGCTCGAAGGCGCGCCACACATTCGTCGCCCGTGGTGATCCCGCAAAGGGCGAACTGATCGTGATGACCTCCCGCACCAGCTCGGGAGCACGGTGCGCGGCGAAGCGCGCCATGATCCCGCCGAGACTGATCCCGATCAGCGTGACCTGTTGGCCGGACTCGTCATGAAGCGCCCGGATCCGCTCGACCAGCTTCTCGCCGTCGGCGCCAACCGCGCGGGCGCCGAGGTTGCGGCCAAGGCCCCAGCCTTCGACGCGGTAGCCGAGATGCCTCAGATACCGCCGCATCAGCAGGTTCGAGCGGTCCGAATTGACGAGGCCGGGCAGGAGCAGGATCGGGCGGCCATCGCCTTTCGGCCCCGCGGCCAGCGTCGCCTGCGACCAGAGCAAGGATGCGAGCCCCCATGCGCCGCGCGGCACCTCGGCTGCCCAGAGCAGCAACGACGGCGCGCGGATCTCGCCCTCGCACCTCAGGCTTGTCGCAACGTTCAGGGCGTTGGCGCCATTCCGGGTCATGCTGCGAACCATCCGAGCACCGTCACTGGAAAGGGTGTCCAGGCGCCGACGCGCACGCCGGCGTGGCGCAGCGCATCGCCAGTCCAGGCGTTGCAGGTCGTGATTGCGTTGTAATGGCCGCGGGCGTCGTAGAAGCTGTCATAAACGTCATAGCCATATTGATGGACCGGCCGTTCTCCGCCTTCATTCTTGAAGCTCATATGAATGAAATCGACAAGGCGGCGATATTCCTCCGGCCGCAACGTGATGACACGCAAGTCCTCCTCGCTGTCGGCGTCAACGTGCGGCTCGGGCACATGCTCCACATGCATGACAGTCCGGTCGCTGCCGATCGCGGCGGCGGCCACGGTCTTCAGCCTGACATCGCCCCAGGTCGGCGTCTCGAGATAGAAGATCCGTTCGCCCCAGCCGATCGAGACATGGCTGTATCCGGCATAGCGCGGGTCGCGCAGGTCCTCCGGCCTGAGCAGATCGCGCCAGTCAACGCCTTCGGCCGTCACCGGCAGGACCAGCCCGGTATGGATGCCGTTGCTCTCGACATAAATGCGCACGCCCGAAGCCGGCGCCGTCCAGCCGGCATTGGACGGGATCGCCCCGCCCGCCATGCCGGCCGCGCCATAACAGGCGAAGATCAGGAACAGCCCCGCGGCCAGCCCTTTGGCGGTACGTCCGACATAAGTGATGCCGGTTCGCACGGCTGGTATGTTCGGCTGCATCGAGAGTGTGATATGGCATTTTCATGGCAGACGAAACGCATGTTCTTGATCGCCCCCCCGAAGGGGCGTCCGCTGACTGGACGATCCCGCAGGACTGGTCGCACTACACCGCCGCGGAACATGCGGTGTGGGACATGTTGTTCGAGCGTCAGGCGCGCCTGCTGCCCGGTCGCGCCTCCGAGGCCTATCTGCGCGGGCTCGACGTGCTCAAGCTTTCCAAGCCGGGGATTCCCGATTTCGAGGAACTCTCCGAACGGCTGATGAAGCTTACCGGCTGGCAGGTCGTCGCCGTCCCCGGCCTGGTGCCGGACGATGTGTTCTTCGAGCACATGGCGAATCGCCGCTTCGTCGCCGGCAATTTCATCCGCCGGCCCGACCAGCTCGATTATCTGCAGGAGCCCGACGTCTTCCACGACGTGTTCGGCCATGTGCCGATGCTCGCCGATCCGGTGTTCGCCGATTATCTCGTCGCTTATGGCCAGGGCGGGCAGCGGGCGCTCGAGCTCGGCGCGCTCAAGCACCTCGCACGGCTCTATTGGTACACGGTCGAGTTCGGGCTGATCGCCGAGCCCGAAGGCCTGCGCATCTATGGCTCGGGGATCGTCAGCAGCTTCGCCGAAAGCCGCTTCGCGCTGGAGGATCCGAGCCCCAACCGGATCGCCTTCGATCTCGAACGGGTGATGCGGACTGAGTACCGGATCGACGATTTCCAGCAGAACTACTTCGTCATCCCGAGCTTCGACGAGTTGCTCCGGGTAACGGTCGAGACCGATTTCGCGCCGCTCTACGAAAGGATCATGGCGCAGCCTGACATCCCGGTCGCCGCAATCGCGCCTGACGATCTGGTGCTGACCTATGGCTCGCAAGACTATGCGCGCGAGAAGGCGACCGCTATCGGCGCATCCTGAGCCGCAGGATCGCCCAGTCTCCCAGGTCGAGCCGCTCCGCGAGCCTGAACCCCTGGCGCCGATAGGCCCGGGCCACGCCCTCGGCCTGGGTCTTGAGCAGGCCCGCGAGCACCAGCTGCCCGCCCGGCGCCGAGATCCCGGCGATGTCGCCCGCCATCTCGACCAGCGGTCCGGCCAGGATATTGGCGATGACCAGGTCATAAGGCGCGCGCCGCTGGACCAGCGCATCGTCAGTCCCGTCGGCGACGCTCAGCGCAACGCGTCCCTGCCGCTGCCCGAGGGCAATGCCGTTCGCCTCGGCATTCTCGATCGTTACGTCGATCGCGATCGAGTCGATGTCGGTTGCGGTCGCATAGGCGCGCGGCCACAGGTGCAGCGCGGCGAAGGCGAGCAGGCCGGTGCCGGTGCCGAGATCGATCAGATTGTCGACCCGCGCACCGCGGCGCTTCATCGCGTCGAGCATCGTCAGGCAGCCGGTGGTGGTCTCGTGATGGCCCGTCCCGAAGGCAAGCCCGGCCGGGATCGCGAACGCCCGCACGTCAGGCGGAATTGCCCCGGCATATTCAGCGGTGTGGACGAAGAAGCGCCCGGCGCTGACCGGCTCGAGTCCCGATTGGCTCAGCGTCACCCAGTCAGCGTCGGGCACCCGCTCCGCCTTTGCCGTGCTCGCCGCGGCGCTCGGCACCAGGGCGCGGATCGCTGCGATCGTCGCCTTGTCGGGCTTGCTGTCGAAATAGGCATCGAGCCGCCAGCGCTCGGCATCGTCGACCACTTCCTCAGTGGTCATCAGCACCGGGGGCGGTTCGAGCATCGCCAGCGCCGAGAAATCGACATCGATCGCCTCCGCCTCGGCGCGGGTGCAGGGGAAGGTCAGTTTCCAGCTTTCGCCGAAATCGCCGGCGAGACGGTCGAGCGGCCTAGCGGACATAGCTTGCTCCGTTCACGTCGATCACCGCGCCGGTCATTGAAGGCGGCGCGTCGAGGGCGAGGAAACGGGCTGCCTCGGCCACTTCTTCCGGTGCGGCCACCCGGCCGAGCGGGATGTCGGCGAGCAGCTTGTCGCCGCCGCGGCTCGCCAGATAGTCCTCTGCCATGCCGGTCATGGTGAAGCCCGGGCACACCGCAAAGGCGAGGATGCCCTCGGCCGCATAGCCGCGGGCAATGCTCTTGGTCATCGCGACCATGCCGGCCTTGGACGCGGCATAATGCCAGTGCGCCGGACTGTCGCCGCGATAGGCGGCGCGGCTTGCGATGTTGACGATCCGCCCGCCGGACCCGCGCTTCTGCCAGTGCAGGATCGCAAGCCGGCAGAGCTCGGCCGAGGCGGTCAGATTGATCCGCATCGTCCGCTCCCAGTCAGCGACCCATTCGTCCTGCGGCCGGTCGATCGGGTTCGCCTCGAAGATGCCGGCATTGTTGATCAGCACGTCGATCCGCCCGCCGAGCCGGTCGAGCGCGGCGTCCCACAGCGCCAGCGGCGCGGCGGGGTCGGCAAAGTCGGCCGGGATGCCGCTCGCGGTGCCGTGGCCGGCAAGATCGACGTCAGGACGCGTGAGTGCGACGGCGATCGCCGCGCCGATGCCACGGCTGCTGCCGGTGAGAAGGATATGGGTCATGGCGGTGGCCATAGCGCCTGCAACCCATATCCGTCACCCCGGCGTTCGCCGGCGATGCCTCAGGCCGCGACGCTCGCCGAGAAGCTCTCCGCCGCCCCCTTGAGGGTACTGAGCCGGTCGTCCACCTCGCCGAACTCGCGCTCGAGCGAGTCGATCTCGCTTGCGACGCTTTCGGTGTCCTCGCGGATCGTCGCGATCACGTTGGACATCGAGTCGGCAGCGAGGGCGGTCTCGTCGACCGCCGCCGTGATCGCGGTGACGGTCTGTGCCTGGGCTTCCATCGCGAACCGAATCCGGTTGGCGCTTTCCTGCACTTCAGAAACAGTCGACTTGATCGAGGCATTGGTGTCGACCGTCGAGCGCGTCGCCGACTGGATCGCGGCGATCTTGCCGGCGATGTCGTCGGTGGCGCGTGCGGTCTGGCTGGCGAGGCTCTTCACTTCCTGCGCGACGACGGCAAAGCCGCGGCCGGCATCGCCGGCGCGCGCGGCCTCGATCGTCGCGTTGAGCGCGAGCAGGTTGGTCTGCCCGGCGATGTCGCGGATCAGGCCGAGGATGCTCTCGATCGAATTGGCGTGGCCGCTCAGCGTCTCGGACATGCCGACGGCGGCGCCCGCCTGCGAGGCGGCGCGGGTGGCGATCTCGGCTGCTGCCTCGACCTCGTTGCGCGCATCCTCGATCGCACGGATCAGTCCAGTGGCGGTCTGCGCCGCTTCGCGCATCGCGACGGCTGATTGCTCGGCCGCAGCGGCGACTTCGGACGTCTTGCCCAGCATGCCCCGCGCCGAAGCGGAGGCGGTCTGCGCCTGGACTCGGATGCGATTGCCAAGCGATGCTGCGCCCTCGATCGATCGCGCGATGCTCTCGCTGAACTGGGCCGATCGGGTCCGCCGCTCGTCGCGGGCGCTATCGGCATCCTGGGCGCCGAGATGCGAGGCCATCACATCGGCCTCGACCAGCCCGAGGCGCTGGATGACGTCCGCGAGCCGCCGGAAGTCCTTGTTGTCGTCGCCCAGCTTCTCTTCGATCACGAGCAGGGTGCGGCTATGGGCAAGGCTCAGCGCCGACAGCAGGGCGGGGAGCGGTACCTGCGCCCTGTGGGATTCCGTCGCGTGGGAATAGGCGGTCTTGCGCCACTCCTCGTCCAGCACATGAAGATATTTGGTGCGGGTATAGGTGGCGCTCTTCGCGATCTGCCTGGCGAGCCGCTCGCTGTCGAAGAAGGGCCTGAGATGGGCGGTCGCGGGGAGCGAGAGATAATATTCCCAGAAGGCAGTCGATATTTCGGTTTCCCTGCCCTCGATCAATCCCGCGATTTCGATCGTGGCGGGAACAATCGCCCCGTCCCAGTCATAATCCTTCACGCGATCGGCGATCAGGCGTTCCTCGCCGCTCCAGCCGCCCAGACTCTCCGAATGGTTCTGCGCCATCAGTCATTCACCCCCAAAATGCTCATGCAGCAACCTTGGCGACGAATTCGCCGGCGCTGTTCTTGAGCGTACCAAGTCTGTTATCCAGGGAATCGAATCCCTGGCCGACACGTTCGATCTCCGACGCGACCATTTCGGTGTCCTCGCGGATCGCGGCGATCGTGTTCGACATTGAATCAGCCGCGAGCGCCGTCTCGTCGACGGCCGCGGTGATCGCGGTGACGGTCTGTGCCTGGGCTTCCATCGCGAACCGAATCCGGTTGGCGCTTTCCTGCACCTCCGCGACGGTTGCCTTGATCGAGGCATTGGTGTCGACCGTCGAGCGCGTCGCCGACTGGATCGCGGCGATCTTGCCGGCAATGTCGTCGGTGGCGCGTGCGGTCTGGTTGGCGAGGCTTTTCACTTCCTGCGCGACGACGGCAAAGCCGCGCCCGGCATCGCCGGCGCGCGCTGCCTCGATCGTCGCGTTGAGCGCCAGCAGGTTGGTCTGGCCGGCGATGTCGCGGATCAGGCCGAGGATGCTCTCGATCGAATTGGCATGGCCGCTCAGCGCCTCCGACATGCCGACCGCGGCGCCTGCCTGGGACGAGGCGCGGGTGGCGATCTCGGCTGCCGCCTCGACCTCGTTGCGCGCATCCTCGATGGCGCGGATCAGGCCTGCCGCAGTCTGTGCCGCCTCGCGCATCGCCACCGCCGATTCCTCGGCTGCGGCCGCCACTTCTGATGTCTTGCCCAGCATGCCGCGCGCCGAGGTCGAGGTGCGCATCGACTGACCCCTGAGTGCGCCCGATTCCTTCGTCGCGCTTTCGACCATGGAAGCGATTCCGTCACGGAACTCGGCGGCGAGCTGGTCACGGCCCGACTGGGCATGATGTTCGCGATAGCCATTGTAGATGGCGACGGTGATTTCGCCCTCGATCGCCGAGAGCCGCATGAGCGTGTCGACCAGCACGGGCAGCCGCGGATCGGCGCGGTCGACGGTGCGGGTGATCACCCCGAGCGCGGCGCGGTCGCTTGCGTTGATCATCGAAAGCAGCGCCAGCGGCGAGACGTCGCCGACACAGGCAGCGGCGACCGAGCGCTCGATCGATTCGATCCAGGCGCGGCCCGCCGTATCGAGGAAGCGGTTCTTCAGGAAGACGCAGCCGACGTCGATCATCTTCTGGGTTTCATGCTGCGCCCAGGTCCTGTCGTCAGCGAAGCACCGAAGCCATTGCTGCCAATAGGCCTCCGACACCAGGCGGACCTCAGGCTCGATCACCGTCCACGCCTCGCGGCCGGCGCTCGCCAGCGAGCCGTCCGCATCGAAGACGCGCAGCCGTGCGGTGAGATCGATCCGGGCGGCGATCGTGCCGGAGGCTGGCATTTCGGCAGGATTCAAGACGTGGCTCCGTGGCTGGCGATCGTTACCGGTCACGGGCTAGCGCGATAAGGTTAAGGGGGGGTTAGGCTGGGCTTGGGTTGCGGGCGAATCCTGCCATCGCCGCGACGATCAGTCACCTGGCTGGGTGTTATCGTGCGCGAATGGCTCCCGCCCGCGGTAGACAGGCATCGACAGGGGTAGGTCGACCGCTCGGCACCGGGCTGCAGCTGACGAGGAGAGATACATGCTCTTTTCCGAGCGTTATGGGCCCTGGGCCGTCGTGACGGGCGCCTCGGAAGGCACTGGACGTGAATTCGCGCGGCAAATCGCGGCGGCCGGTATGCCTTCGATCCTGATCGCGCGGCGCGAGGAACCGCTTGGGGCGCTCGCCGACGAAATCCGCGCTGACACCGGAATCGAATGCATCACCGCCACGATCGACCTCGCGGTGCCGGACGCATTCGACCGGATCGTCGATGCGGTCGGAAATCGCGAGATCGGCCTGTTCGTCAGCAATGCCGGCGCCGATCCCAACGGCGCGCTCTTCCTCGATCGCCCGTTCGGCGCCTGGATGGCGCTGGTCCAGCGCAATGCAATCACCATGATGGAATGCTGCCATCATTTCGCGGGGCCGATGCGCGCGCGGGGCAGCGGCGGTCTGTTGCTGGTCAATTCAGGCGCCTGCTATGGCGGGTCGCGCTTCATGGCTGCCTATTCGGCCAGCAAGGCCTTCACGCTCGCCTTTGCCGAGGGCCTGTGGGACGAGCTGCACCCGCACGGCGTCGATGTTCTCACCCTCGTCATGCACATGACCGACACGCCGGCGCTCCGCGCCTTGCTCGCTGAAAAGGGCCTGCCTGTCCCCGATGCAATCGCTCGACCGGCGGACGTGGCCGCGCTCGGCCTGGCGCGCCTGCCTCATGGGCCGGTTCAGAATTGGGGGCTCGACGACGAGGAGCCGGGCTATGCCATGATTTCCGCCGCCAACCGCCGCAACCGCGCGCTCGCCGTCGGCGCGGCCAGTGCCCACGTCTTTGGCGAGGCGTGACATGGATATTCAGGCACTCGCTGACCGACAGGCGATCTCCGACCTGATCTACGCCTATTGCCGCTCGGTCGACCGGCTCGACGTGCCGCTCGGCCATTCGATCTGGCATGAAGACGGCCAGGCCGATTACGGCCCCGAAGTCTATCAGGGCGATGGGCGCGGCGTGATCGACCATATCTGCGCGCAGCACCGCCACACGCTTCATCATTCGCACCAGGTGTCCAATATCCTGATCGAGCTGGACGGCGACCGCGCCGGCAGCGAAGCCTATGTCACCGCCACGCTGCGGATGATGCGGGGCGAGAAGCTTCTCCAGATGAGCGTCTGGAGCCGTTATATCGACAGCTGGTCGCGGCGCGACGGCCGCTGGGGACTCGATAACAGGCTTGCCATCCGCGACTTCGACGAGGTCCGCGAGGTGACCGAAATGGATCGCCACGAAATGGGCGCGCGTGATTCGAGCGACCCTTCCTACGCCGTGCTGGGAGCCCGGCGATGAAAGCCGCTTATATCGAGAACGGCCAGGTTCTGGTCGGCGAGATGCCCGATCCGGTGCCGGGCAAGGGCCAGGCGCTGGTCCGAACCCATAGTTGCGGCCTGTGCGCGTCGGAGCAGCATTTCCTTCATGCCGGCCAGAATGTCATCGACCTCTCGCGCCAGTTCGGCGGCCCCTATGCCGGGCTCGACTTCGCCCGGCCCTTCGTCCCCGGCCATGAATTTGTCGGCGAGGTGATCGATTACGGCCCGGGCAGCCTGCGCGCCGTCAGACCGGGCCGGCGCGTCACCTCGGTTCCGATCATGCGCCGCGACGGTGGTCACTCGGTGATCGGCTTCAGCCATGAATGCCCGGGCGGTTGGGGCGAGCTCATGCTGCTCGACGAGACTGTCCTGATGGAAATCCCGTCCGACCTCGACGATGACATGGCGGCGATGACCGAGCCGCTCGCGGTTGGCCTCGAACATACCCGCCGCGGCCGCCCGACCGCCGCCGATGTTGCTCTGGTCATCGGCTGCGGCGCGATCGGCCTTGGCGTAATCGCGGGCCTGAAGCTGCTCGGCATCGCCCCGATCATCGCCGCTGATTTCCATGCCCGCCGCCGCGCTGTCGCGATCGCGATGGGTGCCGATATCGCTGTCGATCCGCGACAATTGTCTCCCTATGGTCAGATTCCCGATCTCGGCAATCGCCGCGCGACCCTGGTCTATGAGTGCGTGGGGCAGCCTGGCCTGCTCGCGCAGATCATCGGCGCGGTCGGCTTCGAGGCGCGGATCGTGATGGGCGGCTATTGCATGGAGGCCGAGCAATTCCACGTCTTCGCCGCGCAGAACAAGCGCCTGACCATTCATTTCGCGGCGGGCGAGGAACAGCAGGACATGGATCTCGCGCTGAGCTGCATCGCCGACGGCAGGATCGACATCAGTCCCTGGCTAAGCGAGCGGATCGGCCTCGGCGCCGTGGCCGACGCGGTTGCCGCTATGTCGGGTCCGCTCGCGCCGATCGGCAACCTGGTCGATCCGCGCCGGCTCTGATTCGGCCAGCGCACGGATATGGTCGCGCCTGACCCGCGCGCGTCGCGCAGCAGGGCGGCCGCTAGCTTGCCTCGCGCCGACATTCGCGGTGCTTCCCACGGGTGGTGCGCAGGAGCGACCCGCCTGCATTTGTGACAGGGCGGGTCCCGCTGTCGCTTTCCGTTAACCGAGGTTATTGTACTGGTTGGAAATGACTCGCCTCCCCCCAGGTCGAGCGGCCTCTTCGCTCCGTCGCGCAATCAATCGTCGCTTGAGTCCCGCACCCCTGCCGGAAGTGGTCTATCGCGAGTTCATCGACATGCTTTTCGGCATGATGCTGCCGATGGTCGCAATGGGCATTATCGTCGTCGCAGTAGCCGCGCTCGTCGCCTGGCAATGGGGTGATCCGGTTGTCGCGATATTGGCGGTTACCGCAGCCCTGGTCACGACGGTGCGCGTCATCGTCATCGCAGCGTACCGCCGGGCCCGCGACACGCGGGTGGACATCGTGCAGGTCGAGCGCTGGGAAAAACGCTACGCGCTCGGCAATTACGCGTTCGCGCTCACCCTTGGGGCGCTCAACTGCCGAGTGCTCATGTTCCACGATCCGCTGGTGCACATGCTGACCGTGAGCCTTGTGTTCGGCTTCGGCGCAGGCCTTGTCTCGCGCATCTCGATCCGTCCGGTGATCTGCGTCCGGAGCCTCCTTCTCGTCGCCGTGCCGACAACAATCGGCTTCTTCCTTCACTCCCTCACGGCCGATGAGAGCCCGCTCCACGCCGAATTGTTCGCGATCGAAGCGGTGCTGGTCGCGACAACGACCATCCTCAGCCTGCACAGCGTCAGATATCTCTATCTCTCGATGGCCGAACATCTGACCGCCAAGCACGACATGACCTTTCTTGCCAAGCGCGACGCGCTGACCAAACTGCCCAACCGCCTGCTGCTGCGCGAGGAATTCCAGAAAGGCGCCGCGCTGATGTCGCGTCGCACCACCCGGCTGGCGCTTCACCTCCTCGACCTGGATGGCTTCAAGCCGATCAACGATCAGCATGGGCACCCCGCCGGAGACCTTGTGCTGCAGGAGGTGGCCCGCAGGATGCTGGCGACGGTGCGCGCAGGCGACACGGTGGCGCGACTCGGCGGCGACGAGTTCGTCGTTCTGCAGGTGGGGATCGCCCAGGATGGGGAAGCCGAGATGCTCGCCCGCAGGCTCATCAGGAGCCTGAGCGCGCCTTACGAAATCAACGGCGAGTATCTGCGGATCTCGGCCAGTGTCGGCATTGCCCTCGCACCCGAAGAGGGGCGGGATCTCGATCATCTCATCGCCTGTGCTGATGGCGCGCTCTATCGCTCCAAGGCGGGCGGCAAGGGCCAGCTTCGATTCTGCGGGTCGGGCGATCGCGACATCGGCCGACAGGCCGTGGCCTGAAGGCGCGGTCACCGCCCATAATCCGCACCTTCCACCAATCAGCACGGGTGGCGCCGGGTAGCCGGATGGCCCCCTTCTATGAGGCGTCGTTCCAATCCGCCTTGCATCGCCCGCTTCGCGGACTAATACGGCGCCACTATCGCCCGAGAGGATCCTACGCCTTGGCCAGCCCACGCAATCCCGGTCGCCCGCTTTCGCCGCATCTCTTCGCGTGGAAGCCCGGCATCCACATGATCGTCTCGATCACGCACCGCATTACCGGAGACGGCATGGCAACGGTCGGTACCGTGCTGCTGGTCTGGTGGCTGGCTGCGCTGGCGAGCGGTAAGGAAGCCTATGAGACTTTCACCAACGTCTTCACATACTCGACGGGCCAGTTGAACATCATCGGCTATGTCGTCGGCATCGGCCTGACCTTCTCGCTATTCCAGCATATCGCGAGTGGCATCCGCCATTTCGTGATGGACACCGGCGCGGGTTATGAATTGAAGGCCAACCGCACCGGCGCCTGGCTCACGTTCGTGGCGTCGGTCACGCTCACGGTCCTGTACTGGGCCTATCTGATCGGGGGCAAATAAGATGGGCAACGGCACTGAACTCGGCCGGGTCCGCGGTCTCGGCTCGGCAAAGGAGGGCGCGCATCACTGGTGGCACCAGCGGGTGACCGCGGGCGGCAATCTTTTCCTGATGCTGTGGCTGCTTGTCTCCATCGCGCATCTGCCGGGCTATGATTATGCCGGCCTCCACGCCTGGCTCGCTTCCGCCTGGGTCGCCATCCCGATGATCCTGCTGATCGTCTCGGTCTTCTATCATTTCCGCCTCGGCCTTCAGGTGCTGATCGAGGATTATGTGCATGACGAGAGCCGAATCGCCCTGATGCTGCTGCTCAACTTCTTCACGATCGCCACCGCCGCGATCGCCATCTTCTCGATCCTCAGGATCGCGCTCGCCGGAGTCCCCGCATAATGGCTGATGCCTACAAGATCATCGACCACACCTATGATGCGGTGGTCGTGGGCGCCGGCGGATCGGGCCTGCGCGCGACGATGGGGATCGCCGAGAGCGGGCTCAAGACCGCCTGCATCACCAAGGTCTTCCCGACCCGCAGCCACACCGTCGCGGCGCAGGGCGGCATCGCCGCCAGCCTGGGCAATATGGGGCCTGATCACTGGACCTGGCACATGTTCGATACCGTCAAGGGATCGGATTGGCTGGGCGACCAGGACGCGATCGAATATATGGTCCGCGAGGCGCCCGCCGCCGTCTATGAACTCGAACATGCCGGCGTGCCGTTCAGCCGCACCGAGGCGGGCAAGATCTACCAGCGCCCGTTCGGCGGCATGATGCAGAATATGGGCGAGGGGCCGCCCGCGCAGCGCACCTGCGCCGCGGCCGACCGCACCGGCCACGCGATGCTCCACGCGCTCTACCAGCAGAGCCTGAAGTACGACGCCGATTTCTACATCGAATATTTCGCGCTCGACCTGATCATGGAGAATGGCCAGTGCCGCGGCGTGATCGCCTTGTGCATGGACGACGGCTCGATCCATCGTTTCCGCTCGCACGCCGTGGTGCTCGCGACCGGCGGCTATGGCCGCACCTATTTCTCCGCGACCTCGGCGCATACCTGCACCGGTGACGGCGGCGGCATGGTGCTCCGCGCCGGGCTGCCGCTGCAGGACATGGAGTTCGTCCAGTTCCACCCGACCGGCATTTACGGCGCCGGCGTCCTCATCACCGAGGGCGCGCGCGGCGAGGGCGGCTATCTCACCAACTCCGAGGGCGAGCGCTTCATGGAGCGCTATGCGCCGAGCGCGAAGGACCTCGCCTCGCGCGACGTCGTGTCACGGTCGATGGCGATGGAAATCCGCGAGGGGCGCGGCGTCGGCAAGGAGAAGGATCATATCTATCTCCATCTCGACCATATCGATCCCAAGGTGCTGCACGAGCGGCTGCCTGGCATCACCGAGACTGGCAAGATTTTCGCCGGCGTCGATCTGACCCGCCAGCCGCTCCCCGTCACCCCGACGGTGCATTACAATATGGGCGGCATCCCGACCAATTATCACGGCGAGGTCGTGCAATTGAAGGATGGCGATCCGGATACGATCGTCCCCGGCCTGTTCGCGGTCGGCGAGGCCGCCTGCGTCTCGGTCCACGGCGCCAACCGGCTCGGCTCCAATTCGCTGATCGATCTGGTCGTGTTCGGCCGCGCCACCGGCCTCCGCCTCAAGGAAACCCTGAAGCCGAACACCCCGCACAATCCGCTGCCCAAGGGTTCCGAGGAGCTTGCGCTCGGCCGGCTCGATCATTTCCGCAACGCCAAGGGCGGCTCGCCGACCGCCGAGGTCCGCCTCGAAATGCAGCGCACGATGCAGAGGCATTGCGCGGTGTTCCGCTCGGACGAGCTGCTGGGCGAGGGCGTCGAGAAGATCGCCAAGACCTATGCCCGCATGACGGATATCGGCATCCAGGATCGCTCGCTGATCTGGAACACCGATCTGGTCGAGACGCTCGAGCTCGACAATCTCATCGCCCAGGCGGTGGTGACGATGAACTCGGCCGCCAATCGCAAGGAAAGCCGCGGCGCGCACGTCAACGAGGATTTTCCCGAGCGCGACGACGCCAACTGGATGAAGCACACCACCGCGACCTTCACCGGCTGGGGAGGGACGGGCGGCGCGACCACTATCGGCTATCGCCCCGTCCACGACTACACGCTCACCGATGACGTCGAGTACATCAAGCCGAAGAAGCGGGTTTATTGAGATGGCGGCGGCAGGCGCGATCGCCCTGCCGCTCCTTTTCCTGCTTGCGCTGGGCGGCCCCACGGGCGGGTCTCCCGGTGTGGCTTCGCCACCGGCCGGCCTCGCGGACCCCTTTTACGCCCGTTATGTCGATGCGAACGGCATCCCCATCCTGTCCTCGGCCAAGGTGCCCGACCAGGCGCTGCTCGCGGCCCGGGCGATCGTCGAAGGGATGCTTGCCTACCGCCCCGATCTCGCCCGCACTCTGGTCGCCTGGCACTACCGCGTCGCTGTCATGGCGCCTGACGAGAGCACGACCGACCTGCCCGAGCAGCGCACCTGGAAGAAGCCGGCACGCGACGATCCCCGGCTTACTTATTGCGAGCGCAAACATTATGACGAGCGGATCGGGCGCCTTTCGGACCGCGATTACTGGAACGCCCGCGCACGCGGCATGGCCGGGCGCCTGACCAGCGGTGCGGTCGAGGATCTGCTCGGCGAACGCAGCTCGCGCTATTATGGCGAGACGATCTTCCTCCACGAATTCTCCCATGACGTGCTCGACGCAATTCAGGCCGTGGATCCCCGGCTCTATGCCGAGGTCGACCATGCCTATGCATCGGCGTTGAAGGCCGGCCGATGGAAACGCGAATATGCCTCGACCAGCATCGGCGAATATTGGGCGGAAGGGAGCCAGTTCTGGTTCAACTCGAACCGGATCGCGATCTTCGATGGCCGCCGCATTCTCTCAGATGCCGATCTGAAGGCCTATGATCCCGCCCTCTACGCCGCGCTCGGCAAGGCGTACGGCCCGACGCATCACATCGCGGCCGACCCTTTCTACCTCAGTGACGCCCGAATCCCGCCTGGCCCGCTCCCGGCCAACACCGCCGAGCAGTGCTGATCTCGATCAGGGCAAATTCCGCCTCTGCCGGAACAACCGCATTCAATCTCGGTTGGGGGCGCCATGTCCGACACAGCCAAATATCCGCTCCTCGCCAGGCCGCACATCCGCCTGTCGGGCACCGTCGACCAGTTCATGTACCAGAGCTTCCGCCAGCAACTCGAGGCCTGCCCCGAGGAGGGCGCGCTGGTCATCGCGCTCACCACGCTGGGCGGCGATCCCGAGGTCGCGCGCACCATGGCCGATGATATCCGCCTGCTCGAGGATCATGATGGCCGCGAGATCCTGTTCCTCGGCAAGGTCGCGGTCTATTCGGCGGGCGCCACCTTCATGGCCGCCTTCCCGGTCGATCGCCGCTTCCTCACCCGCCACACGCGGCTGATGATCCATGAACGGATCATCTCGAAGCAACTCAACATCAACGGCCCGCTGCGCATGTGCGTCGCCTCGATCAAGGCAGCGCTGCACGAGATCGAGCATTCGATCCTGATCGAGGAGGAGGGCTTTCGCGATATCGTGAAGGGCAGCCGGGTCGATTTCGAGGAGTTGCGCGAAAAGGCACCGGCCAACTGGTATATCGAGGCGGAGGAAGCACGCGATCTCGGGCTGGTGCTCGACGTGATCTGAACCGGGGCTTGCCGCGATTCAACCGCATCGCGAGATCGTGCATTAGGATGTGCGCGGAACGTCAGAAATCCGATTTGCTCTTTCTTATGGTCGGTATCTTGATGTTTTCGGCGGCGGTCGGCGACGGCCCGCGTGCCGCATTTGCCTGATAATTCCCTGTTATTTCCCTGTTCGAGGTGAGCGACATCAAATCGCGTTCACCAAGTAATTGTAAATGAAAAGAATATTTGAAATTCGGACGGCGGCCTCGTCGAAAAAAATTCCATTCCCTGATAAATTCCCTGTTACTCGCGCATAACAGGGAAATTGCACCGCTCCGGCGGCGCTGGCCGCCTGCACTCGATCTGCACGATCATTCCTCCCGATCGACTTTGGCCCGCCCGATCGCGCATCCCTATCCCGGAGCCTCCTACAGGGAGGTTCACCATGTCCGCTCGATCCGCATCCCAACGCTCGCCGGCGATGAAGCTGTTGCTGCCGTCCTTGATCGGCGCGCTGCTCGCGATCCCGCTCTTCGCGATCTACCTGCTGGTCTATGATCGCCAGAACCAGTCAGAGACCGCTCAGGCCTCGATCGCGACTGGCTGGGGCGGGGCCCAGCTGATTGCCGGGCCGGTGCTGGTGATTCCCTGGTCGAAACAGGTCAACGAGACTGTCACCGCGGATGACGGCAAGCGCGTCACCAAGGCGACAACTGAATGGCACCAGCTGGTCCTGTCCCCCGAGGCGGCGAGCGTGAAGACCGATCTCACACCGAGCCTGCGCCATCGCTCGATCTATGACGTCGTCGTGTACGAGGCGCGCAATCAGGGCTCGGCACGTTTTTCGCTGCCGCCTGATCTCGATCGCACCGGCGTGCCGCTCGACGCACTCGCTTTCGATCGAGCCCAGCTCCGCTTTGGCATCGGCGACTCGCGCGGGCTGTTCGGGCCACCGCCCGCCGTCACCGTCGACGGCAAGAAGCTGGCCCTCCAGCCCGGCAACGGCATGCGCGAGACCGGTGGTTCGGGCTTCTCGGCCTGGATCGACGCCACTCAGCTGAAGGGCCGCGCGATCGGCGTGACCTTCGACTATCAGCTTCGTGGCAACGGGTCGCTGGCGCTGGTCCCCGGCGGCGGCGACACGAGCTGGCGGGTCGCCTCGACCTGGTCGAGCCCGAGCTTCCAGGGCGGCTTCCTGCCCAGTGAGAAGTCGGTCGACGACAAGGGCTTCACCGCGATTTGGCGAGTCGGCAATCTCGCGCTTGGCACGGCACTCGCCGTCGCCGATCCGCCGCAGGGTGACGGCAATGGCCGGGCCGGCGACGATCATCAGGCGCGGGTCGATCTCATCACCCCGGTCGATCTCTACAGCCAGGTCAACCGCTCGGTGAAATACGGCTTCCTGTTCATCGGCTTCACCTTTCTCGCCTTCCTGATGTTCGACGTGATCGGCGGCGTGCGGGTGTCGGCGATCGAATATGCGCTGGTTGGGTCCGGGCTGATCCTGTTCTTCGTGATGCTGCTCGCCTTTGCCGAGGTGGTCGGCTTCACCCTCGCTTACTGCATCGCCGGCGGCGCGATCATCTCGCTGCTCACCTTCTATTCGGCGGCGGTGCTCGCAAGCTGGAAACGCGGCCTGTTCATCGCGCTCCTGCTCTCGGCGCTCTACGGCATCCTTTATCTGCTGCTCAGCCTCGAGGATCTGTCCCTCCTCGCCGGCTCGGTCCTGCTCTTCCTGGCCCTTGCCGCGGTGATGTACCTGACCCGGGGAATCGATTGGGGCGGGGCGGCGCCGGAGCTGGAGGCGGCGACGACGGAGTGAGTGCTTCTTCCCTTCTCTCAACGGAAGAGGGGCAAGTTGTGAAGGAGCGCGGGTGAGGGTGATTGAGTGTCACCCTCACCCTCCCGTCGCTTCGCTCCTCCTTCCCTCTCCCGACGGGAGAGGGAATTTTACCGCCAGCGCAAATTCCCCCGGTTCAGCTCAGCAACCGACTTCACCCCCATCAGCTTCATGTCCCGCTCGATCTCGCCCTGCAGCCGCCCGAGAATCCGCTCGACCCCGGCCTGGCCTGCCGCCGCCAGCGCATAAAGATACATCCGGCCGCCCGAACACGCCTTCGCCCCGACACTCAGCGCCTTCAGCACATGGCTCCCACGCCGGATGCCGCCATCACAGATCACGTCGATCCTGTCCCCGACCGCATCGACGATTTCGGCCAGTTGGTCGAACGGGGCCCGGCTGCCATCGAGCTGCCGCCCGCCATGGTTCGACACCATGATCGCTGTCGCGCCGATATCGACCGCGCGTCGTGCATCCTCGACCGACATGATTCCCTTCAGGCAGAACTCTCCGCCCCATTGGGCCCGGACATTCTCGGCCGTCCTCCAGTCCATCGCCGGGTCGAGCATCTTGTTGAAATAGTCGGCGACCGAAAGCGCGACATTGGTCCCCTCCGACACATGGTCCTTGAGGTTCGTCAACTCGAACTTCTCGCGAAACAGATAGTCGAGTGTCCAGCGCGGGTGAGTCGCAAAGCTGATCGCGGAGGAGGGCGTCAGCCGTGGCGGCGAGCTGAAGCCGGTGCGCAGGCAGCGCTCGCGATTGCCTGAGACGATCGTGTCGACGGTCAGCGCGATGCAGTCGAACTTTGCCTCCTTGCACCGCTCGACCAGCGCGTGATTCAGCCCCTTGTCCTTGTGGATATAGAGCTGGAACATCTTGGGGCTCGATATCGTCCGGCCGATCTCCTCGATGCCGACCGTCGCGAGGCTCGAGATGCCGAAATAGGTGCCGAACTTCTCCGCCGCCCGTGCCACGCCGCGCTCCCCCTGCCAGTGAAACAGCCGTTGCAGCGCAGTCGGCGACAGGAACAGCGGCATCGCGATCTTGCGGCCCATCACGGTGGTGCTCATGTCGATCGTCTCGACGCCGGCGAGAACGCTCGGCACCAGGTCGCAATCGCTGAACGCTTCGGTGTTGCGCGCCTTGGTCGCCTCGTCGTCGGCGGCGCCGTCGATATAGTGATAGACCGGGCCGGGCAGGCGCTTGCGGGCGAGGGTCCGGAAATCCTCCACATTGTGGCAATCGCTCAGTCGCATTCCGTCTCCGATTCATCTCGCCCTGACGATGCTCTAAGGCTTGCACGCGCGCGCCGAAAGGCATAGCCGCAACCGCAACGCACCATTTCGCATCCGCCGGAGACTTTCAGGCATGGCCGAATTCAGACTGCCCCCGAACAGCCGCCCCAAAAAGGGCGGCAAGGTCCACAAGGCGGCGGCAGACGCGAAGCGGATCAGGAATTTCAAGATCTACCGCTATGATCCCGATGCCAACGAGAACCCGCATTACGACACGTTCGAGATCGATCTCGATACATGCGGCCCGATGGTGCTCGACGCGCTGATCAAGATGAAGTCCGAGCAGGATTCGTCGCTCACCTTCCGCCGCTCGTGCCGCGAGGGCATTTGCGGCTCCTGCTCGATGAACATCGACGGCAAGAACGGCCTCGCCTGCACCACCGCGATCGAGGATGTGAAGGGCGACATCAAGATCAGCCCGCTGCCGCACATGGATGTGATCAAGGACCTCGTCCCCGATTTCACCCATTTCTATGCGCAATATGCCTCGATCAAGCCGTGGCTCCAGACCGTCACCCCGCCGCCCTCGGGCAAGGAGCGGCTCCAGTCGCCGGCCGATCGCGAGAAGCTCGATGGCCTGTACGAATGCATCCTGTGCGCCTGCTGCTCGACGGCGTGCCCGAGCTATTGGTGGAACAGCGACAAGTTCCTCGGCCCGGCCATCCTGCTGCAGGCGTACCGCTGGCTCGCCGACAGCCGCGACGAGATGACCGGCGAGCGGCTCGACGAGCTCGAGGATCCGTTCCGTCTCTATCGCTGCCATACGATCATGAACTGCGCGAATGTCTGCCCCAAGGGCCTCAACCCGGCCAAGGCGATCGCCGAGATCAAGAAGATGGAAATGGAGCGGGTGGTCTGAGCGCCGCGATCCAGTGACCGATACGAGCCAGCCCGCCACCTTTCTCTACGAGGAACACCCCGATCATCCAGGCTGGATGCGCTGGGGCTTCACTGATCCGACGCGCTACAACAGCTTTCTCGGGCCGATGATGGTGCGCGTCGAGGGCGGAATCGCCCGAGTCAGGATGACGCCGGAACGCCGCCATTCGAATCTGCGCGACAATGTCCATGGCGGAGCGCTGCTCGGCTTCATCGATGTTGCGCTGTTCGCCGCCGCGCGCAGCTTCGGCGTGATTACCGCCGGCACGGCAGTGACGCTCGATCTCTCGGTCCAGTTCATCGGTGGCGGGCGGATCGGCGAGCCAGTCGAGGCGCAGGTCGAGCTGCTCAAGGAAACTGGCCGCCTTCTTTTCCTGCGTGGGCTGGTGCTTCAGGGCGACGAGAAGATTTCGAGCTTCTCCGGCACCATCCGCAAATCGGCGAGGCTGGCCCCGCCGCCGGTCGAAGGCTGAGCATTGCCCAACGTCTTCGTCCGGTATGAAGCCCTGGTCGCCGCGGGCGAGCTGAAGCCCGATCCCGAACAGGCCGAGGCAGCGCGTCGGCTCGATGCGCTGGCGACCGAGCTCGAAGCGGTGCCCAAGCGCGGCAGCGTCCTCTGGCGCGCGCTCGGCCGCCGGCCTGACGCGCCGGCCGGCATCTATCTCTGGGGCGGGGTCGGCCGCGGCAAGTCGATGCTGATGGACCTGTTTTTCGGCTCGGTGCATATGCGGCGCAAGCGGCGCATCCACTTCCTCGAATTCATGCTCGACGTCCATGCCAGGCTCCGGGTCGAGCGCGAGAAGGAGATTGGCGATCCGATCCTCCCCGTCGCCGCCGCGATCGCCGAAGAGGTGAAGGTCCTCTGCTTCGACGAGATCATGGTCACCAACAGCCCCGACGCGATGATCCTCTCGCGGCTCTTCACTGAGCTGCTGCGCGAGGGCGTCACGGTCGTGATGACCTCGAACCGCCCACCGCGCGACCTCTACAAGGACGGGCTCAACCGCGAGCATTTCCTGCCCTTCATCGACCTCATCGAGACGAAGATGCAGGTGCTCGCGCTCAACGGCCCGGTCGATTATCGCCGCGACCGTCTCGGCCAGGTCGAGACCTGGCTCGTCCCCAACGGCCCCGAGGCGACTGCCCAGCTCTCGGCAGCCTTTTTCCGCCTGACCGATTATCCGCCCGAGGACCGCGAGCATGTGCCGTCCGAAGAATTGCCGGTCGGCGGCGGCCGCACCCTGCACGTGCCGAAGAGCCTGAAGGGCGTCGCTGTCTTCTCGTTCAAGCGGCTCTGCGGCGAGGCGCGAGGCGCGGCGGACTATCTCGCCGTGGCCCGCCGTTTCCACACGATCATCATCGTTGGCATACCCAAGCTCGGCCCGGAAAACCGCAATGAGGCGGCGCGCTTCGTCAGCCTCATCGACGCGCTCTACGAGCACAAGGTGAAGCTGCTCGCGGCCGCCGATGCGTCGCCGGCCGGGCTTTACGAAAGAGGCGACGGGCGGTTCGAGTTCGAACGGACGGTCAGCCGGCTCGAGGAGATGGGCTCGGAGGCGTATCTGGAGCTCGGCCACGGCGGGCACTGACGGCGTCCATCAAAGATGCGAGCCGCGCGCGCACCACGGGCTCAGCGGCATGTGCAACCCACCAGGCGAAAACCAATACCGCCAGCAAGGCGACGCCGGATGCCGGCCAATAAGGCATTCCCGCACGCATCAGCGTCGCGATCAGCGCCGCGCCAGCTTCCTGATGGATGAGATAGAGAGGGTAGGTCATCAGCCCCAACGTCGCCGCAAGCCGGGCATCGATCCGCCGCGACAAAAAGGGTTGCATTCGCCCCGACCCAAGCACCATCGCCAGTCCGGCGAGGAACAATAGCGTGGGTACGAGCGGACCGGCGCTTACGCCGAAGGTCTGAGTTCGCTCGATGGTGCGCGACGCGATCTCCGCGCAGGCGGGAAGCAGAAACAGCGCGAACGGCCCGGCACGCGCGCCCGTCACGCCGCGCCTCGTCATGGCGGAGGCAAGCACGCCGAGTGCGAAGAGACAGCCATGCGGCAGCAGCGATAGCTGGAGCATCCGGTCGTCCATCCGGGGCGTGCCGACCCAGCCGGAAAGTGCGGCGAACAACCAGCCGGCGGCGCTCACCGCGCCCAGCCAGACTGCATAGCGTTCGATCATCGCGGCGCGGCCGGTTCGCCCGAGCCCGGTTGCGATCAGCAGATAGAAGCAGATCTCGATTCCGAGCGTCCAGCAGGAAGCATCGATCCACGGGCCGACTGGCCAGAAGGCGAGGGTGGCACCCCATTTTGCCGGCAGCGTCGTCGAAGGCGCCGCGACAGCGAGGATCAGGAAGGTGGCCGTCGCGCAGATCCACGCTGCCGGCACCAGGCGCAGGGCCCGCCGTCGCAGAAAGCCGGACCAGCTGCTGCCCTCGGCCGACAAGGCGATGACGAAGCCGGAAATGACGAAGAACAGCTCGACACCGATCCACCCGAACCAGCTCCAGCTGATTGCCGCGTCCGATGCGTGGAGGCCGCTCAGCATGTACCGGGCCGATGCGCTCGGCGCGCGAGCAAAGGCGCCGCCAAAGTGATTGGCGAGGACGAGCAGCGCGCAGGCGAACCGCAGCAGGTCAATGGCGATGATCGCCCGAGGCTTCGAATTGGCCATGCTGCCGGTGATGGCACCCGACGGTTTAAGATCGGGTATAGCGCTCGCCTTTGCCGCCGCGACTGATATCATGCAGCCGCAAACAGGGAGGCCGAATGCTTGTCACCACCACGGAGAATGTCCCGGGCCACAGCGTCCGCGCGACCCTGGGCCAGGTATTCGGCGTCGTCGTCCGCAGCCGCGGGCTCGGCGGCAACATCACCGCCGGCCTGCGTTCGCTCTTCGGCGGTGAGATTCCAGAATATACCCGCCTCGTCGAGGAGACCCGCCGCCATGCAATCGACCGGCTGGTCGCCAATGCGACGCTGATGGGGGCGAACGCGGTCGTCATGATGCGCTTCGATTCGGGCGAGATCGCGCAGGCGATGAACGAGGTTGTCGCATACGGCACCGCCGTCATCCTCGATCCGCCGCCCGAATGATGCTGCGGACCTTCGTCCTCGTGGCGGCGCTGCTGCTCTTCACCGCAGCGCTGGTCGGCGCGGTGATCGATCCCGCCGTGTGGCCGACGCTGATTGCCGCGGCCCTGGTGCTGGCGGGAATCATCTTCGAACGCCGGCGCTACGGCGCGGCGCAGGCGAAGCCAAGCGGCGGCGCGTGGCGCGAGACGCCCGAGCGTTTCGTCGACGATGCGAGCGGCCGGCCGGTGTCGGTCTGGTATAATGAAGCGACCGGCGAGCGCCGCTATGTCGATATCGACGGCGCCCCTCCATCTTAATGCACTTGCGAAGCATTCGCATCAAGCTTCGTTACTTGCTGGTCTTTACCGGTTGCCCCGACGTCAAAACGCGCCTAAGCCGCCGCGCAGTTTCGCCGCGCGCGCGGCAATATCACCTCCGAAAGGATGAAGAATGGCCCGCAAGAAGATCGCGCTGATCGGCGCTGGGAACATTGGCGGCACGCTTGCCCATCTCGCTGCACTGAAAGGTCTTGGCGACATCGTCCTGTTCGACGTGGTCGAGGGCATTCCCCAGGGCAAGGCACTCGATCTCAGCCAGTGCGGTCCGGTCGAGGGCTTCGACGCGACGATCACGGGCTCGAACGACTATGCCGATATCGCAGGCGCCGACGTCATCATCGTCACCGCCGGCATCGCCCGCAAGCCGGGCATGAGCCGCGACGATCTGCTCGGCATCAACCTCAAGGTCATGAAGGCGGTGGGCGAGGGCATCGCGAAGAACGCGCCCGACGCCTTCGTCATCTGCATCACCAACCCGCTCGACGCGATGGTCTGGGCACTGCGCGAATTCTCGGGGCTCCCGCATCAGAAGGTCGTCGGCATGGCCGGCGTGCTCGACAGCTCGCGCTTCAGCCACTTCCTCGCCGAGGAGTTCAAGGTTTCGGTCAAGGACGTCACCTCCTTCGTGCTCGGCGGCCACGGCGACACCATGGTCCCGGTGATCAGCTATTCGACCGTCTCGGGCATCCCGGTTCCCGACCTGATCGCAATGGGCCTGTCGACTCAGGAGCGGATCGACGCGATCGTCCAGCGCACCCGTTCGGGCGGCGGCGAGATCGTCGCGCTGCTCAAGACCGGCTCGGCTTATTATGCCCCCGCCACCAGCGCGATCGCGATGGCCGAGGCCTATCTTTACGACCAGAAGCGCCTGCTCCCGGCGGCCGTTCACCTCACCGGCCAGTACGGCGTCGACAATCTCTATGTCGGCGTGCCGGTGATCATCGGCGCGGGCGGTGTCGAAAAGGTCGTCGAGATCAAGCTCGATGCCGAGGCCAAGAAGAATCTCGACGTGTCGGTCGAGGCGGTCAAGGAATTGCTGGTCGCGTGCAAGGCGATTGACGGCTCGCTGGCCTGATCCGTTTCGCCGGCAACGGCGCATATATCAAACCCGGCGGGCGCAGCCATCGCGGGAACAATGAGGAAGAAAACCGAATGAGCATCCTCGTCGACAGGAACACCAGGGTTATCACTCAGGGAATGACCGGCGAAACCGGCACCTTCCACACTCAGCAGGCGCTGGCGTACGGCACGCAGATGGTCGGCGGCGTCACACCCGGCAAGGGCGGCACCGAGCATATCGGGCTGCCGGTGTTCGACACCGTTGCCGAGGCAGTCGCGAAGACCGGCGCCACCGCATCGGTCATCTACGTCCCGCCGCCCTTCGCCGCCGATTCGATCCTCGAGGCGATCGACGCCGAAGTGCCGCTGATCGTGACGATCACCGAAGGCATCCCGGTGCTCGACATGGTCAAGGTCAAGCGCGCGCTCTCGGGTTCCAAATCGCGGCTGATTGGCCCGAACTGCCCGGGCGTCCTGACCCCCGGCCAGTGCAAGATCGGCATCATGCCCGGCAGCATCTTCAAGCAGGGCTCGGTCGGTGTTGTAAGCCGCTCGGGCACGCTTACCTATGAAGCGGTTTTCCAGACCTCGAACGCCGGCCTCGGCCAGACGACCGCGGTCGGCATCGGCGGCGATCCGGTCAACGGTACGAACTTCATCGACGTGCTCGAACTGTTCCTTGCCGACCCCGAGACCAAGTCGATCATCATGATCGGCGAGATCGGCGGCTCGGCCGAGGAAGAGGCGGCGCAGTTCCTTCGCGACGAGGCGAAGCGCGGCCGTTCGAAGCCGATGGCAGGCTTCATCGCCGGCCGCACCGCCCCTCCGGGCCGTCGCATGGGCCATGCCGGTGCGATCGTGTCGGGCGGCCAGGGTGGCGCCGAGGACAAGATCGCGGCGATGGAAGCTGCAGGGATCAAGGTGGCGGACAGTCCCTCGGAACTCGGGACGACGCTGCTCGCGGTATTGAAGGGCTAACCAAATCCTTTCGCGCATGGCGGAAGGTAGCGCCGTGGCGCGAAATGGGCGATGGTAGCGGTAACGCAACCTTTCGCCCACCTCTCCCGAGCGGATGAGGGAAGGAAGGACGAAGACGATGGGCTATGAAGGCCAGGATTTTGCGGAGATCGCGGGTGGCGTGAGCCCCGCCTTTATCGAGACGCTGTACGCGCGGTACAAAGTGTCCCCTGACAGTGTCGAGCCTTCATGGCGCTCGTGGTTCGAAGGACTCGAGGGCTCAGCCCAGGGCCCGAGCTGGGAACAGGCCAATTGGCCCGTTTCGACCACCGACGATCTGACGGCAGCGCTCGATCCGACCCAGATGGAGCCGGCGCCCAAGCCCGTAAAGGGCGGCGCGCGGGCCGCCGCCGCTCCAGTCGCCGCGGCGCCGAGGCAGGAAGATATCGTCCGCGCCGCTGCCGATTCGATCCGCGCGATGCTGCTGATCCGCACCTATCGCGTGCGCGGCCACCTCGCCGCCAATCTCGATCCGCTCGGTCTGTCCAAGCGCGAGATGCCCGCTGATCTCACGACTGAATATCATGGTTTTTCCGACGCGGACCTCGATCGGCCGATCTATCTCGGCGGCACGCTCGGCCTGCAATGGGCGACTGTCCGCGAGATCGTCGACATCCTGCGCGCCAATTATTGCGGCAATGTCGGCCTCGAATATATGCACATCGCCGATGTCGAGGAGCGCCGCTTCCTCCAGGAGCGGATGGAGGGCAAGGACAAGGCGATCGAATTCTCGGCCATGGGCAAGAAGGCGATCCTCAACAAGGTGATCGAAGCCGAGCAGTGGGAGAAATTCTGCGGCCGGAAATATGTCGGCACCAAGCGTTTCGGGCTCGACGGCGGCGAGGCCATGATCCCGGCGCTTGAGAGCGTCATTAAATATGGCGGCCAGTTCGGCGTGCGCGAGATCGTGTACGGCATGGCGCACCGCGGCCGATTGAACGTGCTGTCCAACGTGATGGCCAAGCCCTTCCGGGTGATCTTCCACGAATTCGGCGGCGGCTCGGACAATCCCGATGACGTGGCCGGCTCGGGCGACGTCAAATATCATCTCGGTACCTCGACTGACCGCGAGTTTGACGGGATCAGCGTCCATATGTCGCTGGTCGCCAACCCCTCGCATCTCGAGGCGGAGGATCCGGTCGTGCTCGGCAAGACCCGAGCGATCCAGACGATCAACAATGATCTCGGCGAGCACAAGGCGGCGTTGCCGGTGCTGATCCATGGCGACGCTGCGTTCGCCGGGCAGGGGATCGTCTGGGAATGTCTCGGCTTCTCGGGCATTCGTGGCTATAATACCGGCGGCTGCATCCACTTCGTCATCAACAATCAGATCGGCTTCACGACTTCCCCTCAATTCGCGCGCTCCTCGCCTTACCCGTCGGATGTGGCGAAGGGCGTCCAGGCGCCGATCTTCCACGTCAATGGCGATGATCCCGAGGCAGTCACCTTCGCCTGCAAGATGGCGATCGAGTTCCGCCAGCGCTTCCACCGCGACATCGTCATCGACATGTGGTGCTATCGGCGCTTCGGCCATAACGAAGGCGACGAGCCGAGCTTCACCCAGCCGCTGATGTACGAGCGCATCCGCCAGCATCCCCCGGTCAGCGAGATCTACGGCAAGCGCCTGATCGCGCAGGGCGTGATCGACCAGGCCTGGATCGATGACAATATCAGGCAATTCACCACCCTGCTCGAAGGTGAGTTCGAGGCGGGCGCTGCGTACAAGCCCAACAAGGCCGACTGGTTCGCCGGACGCTGGTCGGGCCTGCACGCACCGGCCGATGCGGAGAGCGCGCGGCGGAATGTCGAAACCGCGATCGAGCCGAAGCTGTTCGATTCGCTTGGCCGCACGCTCACCACGATCCCCGACAGCCTGACCATCCACAAGACGCTCGGCCGTGTGATCGATGCGAAGCGCGAGATGTTCAAATCGGGTGCCGGGTTCGACTGGGCGACCGGCGAGGCGCTTGCCTTTGGCTCGCTTCTCTCTGAAGGCTATGGCGTGCGCCTGTCGGGCCAGGATTCGGGGCGCGGCACCTTCAGCCAGCGCCATGCCGTCTGGGTCGACCAGAAGGACGAGCATAAATATCTGCCGCTCGCCCAGATCGAGCATGGCCGAATCGAAGTGCTCGATAGCCCCTTGAGTGAATATGGCGTGCTCGGCTTCGAATATGGCTATGCGCTCGCCGACCCGAAGACTTTGGTGATCTGGGAGGCGCAGTTCGGCGATTTCATGAACGGCGCGCAGATCATGATCGATCAGTTCATTGCGTCGGGCGAGGCAAAATGGCTGCGCGCCAACGGCCTGGTGCTGCTGCTGCCGCACGGCTATGAAGGGCAGGGGCCTGAGCACAGCTCGGCGCGCGTGGAGCGCTTCCTGCAGCTGTGCGCGCAGGACAATATGCAGGTCGCGAACTGCACCACCCCGGCCAATTATTTCCATCTGCTGCGCCGCCAGATGCATCGGTCGTTCCGCAAGCCCCTGATCATCTTCACGCCCAAGTCGCTGCTGCGTCACAAGCTCGCCGTCTCGAAGGCGGCCGACTTCCAGGGCGAGAGCCATTTCATGCGGCTCCTGTCCGATCCGTCGGCGCCGGCTGACCAGGACGTGAAGCGGCTCGTGCTGTGCACCGGCAAGGTAGCCTATGACCTGATCGAGGCACGCGACGCGGCGGGCGACAGGAACACGGCGATCGTCCGCGTCGAGCAGCTTTATCCCTTCCCGAGCGAGCCGCTGACGGTGCGCCTGAAGAATATGGCGAATCTCGAGGAAGTGGTCTGGGCGCAGGAAGAGCCGAAGAACAACGGCGCCTGGTCCTTCGTCGAGCCGTTCATCGAGGAATGCATGGTCGAGTCAGGCATCAAGCCGCAGCGCGCCCGCTATGCGGGCCGCGCCGCCTCGGCATCGCCGGCCACCGGCCTGATGAAGCGCCACCAGATGGAACAGGCAGCGCTCGTCGCCGATGCGCTCGGTCATAATGTCCGTGAAGAGATCCGGCGGACTCGGAAGAGCTGAACGTGACCCAACCGCTTCCCCGGTGAAGCCAGGGACCGGCTGGGATGGCAGATGCAATGACGCGCGGCGCTCGACAATGAGCGCTGCGTAACTGGACCCCGGGCTCCACCGGGGAAGGGAAGAAGAGATGGCAATCGAAGTCACTGTGCCCGTGCTGGGCGAATCCATCACTGAAGCCACGCTTGGCGAATGGCTGAAACAGCCCGGCGACCCGGTGAAGGCCGACGAGCCGATCGCCAGCCTCGAGACCGACAAGGTCTCGGTCGAGGTGCCGAGCCCGGTCGACGGCGTGATGGGTGAGCAGGCCGTGAAGGTCGGCGACACGGTCCAGGTCGGCGCGATGATCGCGACGATCGAGGCTGCCGGCAGCGGCGCGCCCGTCGCCCCGCCCGCGCCGCCGCCTGCCCCGGCCGGAGCCGGCCAGCAGGCGCCCGGCACCGGCGACGGCCCGGCCGCGCTTTCCCCGTCAGTGCGCCGCGCCGTCCTCGAGCACGGCGTCGATCCGGCCACCGTCAAGGGCACCGGGAAAGACGGCCGCATCACCAAGGATGACGTGATCGCTGCCGCCGCGACCCCTGCCGCCGCCCCGGCCCCGGCGCCGTCGCCTGAACCGCAGCTCGCGCCCTCGGTCGCCGCCGCATCGGGCCGCAAGGAAGAGCGTGTCCGCATGACGCGCCTCCGCCAGACGATCGCGAAGCGCCTCAAGGAAGCGCAGAACACGGCGGCGATGCTGACCACCTTCAACGACGTCGACATGACGGCGGTGATGGAGGCGCGGGCGAAGTACAAGGATCTGTTCGAGAAGAAGCACGG
The DNA here is from genome assembly GCF_039522915.1 of Sphingomonas oligophenolica. Taxonomy (NCBI): domain Bacteria; kingdom Pseudomonadati; phylum Pseudomonadota; class Alphaproteobacteria; order Sphingomonadales; family Sphingomonadaceae; genus Sphingomonas; species Sphingomonas oligophenolica. Next base: position 21,888 of record NZ_BAAAEH010000024.1, on the reverse strand, counting down.
CGTCCGGCTGGGCTTCATGGGCTTCTTCGCCAAGGCCGCCTGCCTCGCGCTCAAGGACGTGCCGAGCGTCAACGCCTCGATCGAGGGCGACGAGATCGTCTATCATGATTATGCCGATATCTCGGTCGCTGTCTCGGCGCCCCAGGGCCTGGTGGTGCCGGTCGTGCGCGATGCGGACCAGATGAGTGTCGCCGAGATCGAGCGCACGATCGGCGATTTCGGCAGGCGCGCCAAGGACGGCACGCTCAAGATGGAAGAGATGAAGGGCGGCACCTTCACCATCTCCAATGGCGGCGTGTTCGGTTCGCTGATGTCGACCCCGATCATCAATCCGCCCCAGTCGGCGGTGCTCGGTCTCCACCGTATCGACGACCGTCCCGTCGTCCGCGACGGCCAGATCGTGATCCGCCCGATGATGTACCTCGCGCTCAGCTATGATCACCGTCTGGTCGATGGCCGTGAAGCGGTGACCTTCCTCGTCGCGCTGAAGAACGCGATCGAGGATCCGACGCGGATTTTGATCGACCTCTGAGACTTCCTATATCCCCCGGCAAAGGCCGGGGCCCGTAGCGGGCCGGCCGTAACTGGACCCCGGCCCTTTGCCGGGGAACGGAGACTGTAATGGCTGACTATGATTTCGACGTCCTGATCATCGGCTCCGGGCCCGGCGGCTATGTCGCTGCGATCCGCGCTGCGCAGCTCGGCCTGAAGACCGGCTGCGTCGAGAGCCGCGACACGCTGGGCGGCACCTGCCTCAATGTCGGCTGCATCCCCTCGAAGGCGATGCTGCACGCATCCGACCTGTATGACGAGGCAGTCTCCGGCCGGCTCGCCAAGCTCGGCGTGAAGGTCGAGACCAGCCTCGATCTCGATACCATGCACGGCCAGCGCAAGGACGCGGTCAAGCAGCTGACCGGCGGCATCGAGTTCCTGTTCAGGAAGAACAAGGTCGAGTGGCTGAAGGGCTATGCCAGCTTCACCGGCAAGGACAGCGTCAAAGTCGGCGACCGCGAGGTCCGTGCGAAGAACATCGTCATCGCCACCGGCTCGTCGGTCATGCCGCTACCCGGCGTGACCATCGACCAGAAGGTCGTTGTGGATTCGACCGGTGCGCTCGAACTCCCGTCGGTGCCGAAGCAGATGGTCGTGATCGGCGGCGGCGTGATCGGGCTCGAGCTCGGCTCGGTCTGGCGCCGGCTCGGCGCGAAGGTCACGGTCGTCGAATTCCTCGACCAGATCCTGCCCGGCTTCGATGGCGAGGTCCGCAAGGAAGCCAACAAGATCATGAAGAAGCAGGGGCTTGAATTCCGCCTCTCGACCAAGGTCACCGGCGTTGCGGTCAACGGCGATACGGCGACGCTTACCCTGGAGCCGGCCGCGGGCGGTGAAGCCACTACGCTCGAGGCTGACGCAGTGCTCGTGTCGATCGGCCGGCGCCCCAACACTGAAGGCCTGGGCCTCGACAAGGCTGGCCTCGCCACCAACCAGCGCGGCCAGATCGAGACCGATCATCGCTTCAAGACTGCGGTCGACGGCATCTGGGCGATCGGCGACGTCATCCCCGGCCCGATGCTTGCGCACAAGGCCGAGGACGAAGGCATTGCGGTCGCCGAGAACATCGCGGGCCTGACCGGCATCGTGAATCACGCCGTGATCCCGAGCGTCGTCTATACCAACCCCGAGATCGCCGGCGTCGGCCTGACCGAGGAAGCGGCGAAGGAGCGCGGCGAGGTCAAGGTCGGCAAATTTCCGATGGCCGCCAATTCGCGCGCCAAGACCAACCATGAACCCGACGGCTTCGTGAAGGTGATCGCTGACGCCAAGTCCGATCGCGTGCTGGGCGTCTGGATCATTGCCTCGGTCGGCGGGACGATGATCGCCCAGGCGGCGCAGGCGATGGAGTTCGGCGCGACTTCGGAGGACATCGCCTATACCTGCCACGCCCATCCGACTCATTCGGAAGCGATCAAGGAAGCGGCGATGGCGGTGCTGGGCAAACCGATCCACATCTGACCTGTCTCGCCCGAACGGTCTCGGCTCAGCCGGCCAGCACTGCCCGACCGGTTGTGTCGCCGGCGTCGATGGAACGCCGCGCGGCAGCGACCGCCCTGGCGATTGTCGTCCTGAACCGCACCTCGGGCGACCGTACGCCTTGCAGCAGGAGCAGGCGTCGCACAGCCGGTCGCGCGCCCGAGACGAAGACGGTGGCGCCGTGCCGCCGGGCATCGCGTGCAAAGCCCGCGATCGTGGCGGCTGCGGTCGAATCGAGAATCGGCACCCCGGAAAAGTCGATCACATAGGCTTTGGGGTGCTCGCCAATCCGGTCGAGCGCCGCCGCGACCGCACCCGCCGCGCCGAAGAAGAAGGCGCCGGTGATGCGGTAGACCAGGATATCGGGGTCAGTCGCGAGCGCGACATCATAGGGGCCGCGATCCCCCGCCTCATCGGCGCGATCCTCCTCGCTGATCAGCGCCGGGCGCTCGATCTCGACTGATTGGGCCATGCGGTGCAGGAACAGCAGCGCGCCGATCCCGAAGCCGACCAAGATGCCCTCGGTGAGATCGCGGAACACGACGAGCAGGAAGGTCGCGAGCAATACCACCGCGTCGCCGCGCGACGCGCGCAGCAGGATCGCGAACTCGTGCTTCTCGGCCATGTTCCACGCGACGACCACCAGCACCGCCGCAAGGGAGGCAAGCGGAATCAGGCTCGCCAGCGGTGCCGCGATCAGCATGAAGCCGAGCAGGATCAGCGAATGAAGCATCCCCGATATCGGCCCGCGCGCGCCGGCGCGGACATTGGTCGCTGTCCGGGCGATGGTGCCGGTCACGCAGATGCCGCCGAACAGGGAGGATGCGATATTGGCCGCGCCTTGCGCGACCAGCTCGCAATTCGAGCGATGGCGCCGCCCGGTCATGCTATCGGCCACGACCGCCGACAACAGGCTTTCGATCGCGCCCAGCAGTGCGAAGGACAGGGCCGCCGGCAGCACCTCCTCAATTCTGGCAAGTGACAGGTCGGGCAGATGCGGCATCGGCAGCGAGCGCGGGATTCCGCCGAACTTGGTCCCGATCGTCTCGACCGGAAGGGCCAGCAGCCAGACGGCAAGCGCGCCGAGCGCAACCGCGATCAGGAAGCCCGGCCAGTGCGGGCGCAGCCGGCGCAGCACCAGGATCGCCGCCACCGACATGCCGGCGATCGCCGCCGCGGTGACGCTCAGGCTCGGCAGCGCGCCGCCGAGCACAAGGAGCTTGGGCAGGAACGGGCCGGGCTCGGCGCCGGTCAGCGTCAGCCCGAGCAGGTCCTTGAGCTGGCTCGCGAAGATGATGACGGCGATTCCCGAGGTGAAGCCGACCGTCACCGGATAGGGAATATATTTGATGAAGGTGCCGAGCCTGAGGAATCCCACCACCAGCAGGATCAGGCCCGAGAGCATCGTTGCGAGGATCAGCCCGTCGATGCCATATTTGGCGACCGTTGCCGCGACCAGCACGATGAACGCGCCGGCCGGCCCGCCGATCTGGAACCGGCTCCCGCCCAGCGCCGAGACGAAGAATCCGCCCACGATCGCCGTGTAGAGGCCGCGGTCAGGCGTAACGCCGGAGGCGATCGCGATCGCGATCGCCATCGACAGCGGCAGGGCGACAATCGCCACGGTCAGCCCGGCAACCGCATCCGCCTTCAGGTCGGTCAGGCTGTAATGCTCGCGTAACACGGTGACGAGCTTGGGTGTATAGAGGGCGAGGAAATCCCACCGGCTGGTGCGCTCAGCGATCGCCATGAGCTGACTCCTGTATCGAACCATCGGCGTTCATCAGACTGGTGTCAGCGCCGTTCCGCGTCGCACCCGCCTGTTTGAGCCGAACGCCGCGGCCGCCGTCACGGCTCGCCGCTCCCTCGCCGATCAGTTCGACCCCGGCCCGGTCGAACGCCTCGACCACCTTGACGAGCGTATCGATGACGCCGCGCACATTACCGTCGCTGGCCTCCATCCGCTGGATGGTAGGAAGCGAGACACCCGAAAGCTCGGCGAGCTGTCGTTGGTCGATTCCCGAAAGAGCGCGTGCGGCGCGCATCTGGGCGGCAGTGATCATCCTGTTTCAAACCTGATGAATGATGTTTCAAACATCACTTATCATGTTAATTCCGCGGACGCTATCGTCTAATCGCGCAAACCTGATCGTCCGCCGATTCCTCGTCGATGGAGCGATGGGTCGAATGCCCGGATGAAATCTGAAGTGCGCAAGCGCGCGTCGATGATCGTCGCGGCGCGTTCGGTCAGCCCGTGCTCGGCCCCCATGGCCCGGGCTTGCGCGGGCCACCGCCAATGGTGGCTACGGCAATTGCTATCACGCCCGCGGCGCCCGCAGCGAGCCACAGTGCGCCCGCCCCGAAAGCGCCGTGGCAACGTCCGCCGGTGACGGCGCCGAGCAGGAAAGCGAGCCATAGCAGCAGATGGCGCAGCCAGGCCCAGCGATCACTATCCCCCATCAGGGTGCCGGCCAGTGTCTGCCCCATCCGAACCAGCGTCCAGCTCATATAGGTGACGCCGATGCCGACCCCACACTCGGCGCCCATCGCCACGGCGAGCAGCAACAACGCCTGGCTCCCGGGATATAGCCGTGCGAGCATTGCCGCAGCGGCGAGCAACAATGTCACGGCGATCATCACTGCCGCCTGCGGGTGCTGCGGCCAACGGCGCGATATGACAGTGGCGACCATCGCGCCGGCGACGAAGCTCAGGATCAGCGCACCCGCCATCCGCACTTCGTCATAGTGCGCCGCGGCGACGGCGACGCCGAGCCGCGTCGTGTTGCCGCTCATGAACGAGGCGAAGAAGCCGCCCAGACTCGAATAGGCAAGGGCATCAACGAACCCGGCGAGCGCGGCGAGGCAGACGGCAAGGGCGATCATCGGCGGCTGATAGCGTTGCATCGCGCCCATATGTCCCAGCCGCCATCGACCTAGCAAGGCCGCTTTGCGCGCGCGGCGGTCGCGCGATAGACCGGCATGATGCACGCTTCGCTCCTCTGGCAATTCGGCTCGATCCTGCCCTGGCTCGATCTGTTCGGCATCGCGGTGTTCGCGACCACCGGCGCGCTTGCCGCGACCCGCCGCGCCCAGACCTTCGTGACGGCAGCCTTTTTCGCGCTGATCACCGGGGTTGGTGGCGGATCAGTGCGCGATCTGCTGATCGGGGCGCCGGTCTTCTGGGTGCATGATCCGTTTGTGGCAGCGGTCTGCCTCGCGGTCGCGGTGCTGGTGTGGATGACGCCCCAGGCATGGTGGCGGGGTGCGGCGCTCGACTGGCTCGATGCAGCGGGCCTCGCCGCCTATGCGGTGTTCGGCGCGGCCAAGGCGCTTGCGTTCGGCGTGCCGCCGGTGCCCGCCGCGCTGATGGGCGTCATCACCGCCTGTGTCGGCGGCATCATCCGCGACGTGCTGGCCGGCGAGCCCTCGATCCTGATGCGGCCGGAGCTTTACGTCACCGCCGCCGCGCTGGCCGCTGGATGCCATGTCGCGCTGGTATCGGCGGGAATCCCTGCCTTTGCCGCCGCAGCGATCGCCGCGACGGCCGGCTTCGGCCTGCGCGCGGTCGCGATCCACTGGAAGCTGGCGCTGCCAAGCTATCGCGGGCGGCGCTGAGGCGGCGCGGGTCTGCCTATCGCTGCTCGATCCGTGCCGCGCTGAACCGCACCCTGGCGCGCGGGCTGATCTGCTGGGCCGCCTTCAGCACGGTGCTGCCGGTCAAGCCCGTGGTCGGCTCGAGCACCAGCGAGGCGTCGCCGGTCGCGCCCAAAGCGGCCAGCGCGTCGGTCGCATCGAACGTCCGGGTCGACATGTCGGCCATCTCGCCCTTCATGCCTTCCATGTCGTCGTGGCGCGGCGCTGTGTCGTTGAAGAAGTTGATCACCCCGACCAGCTGGCGCTTGCCGCCCGGGCCCTGGACATAGACATTGTAGAGCACGCCGGGCGGCTCGTCATAGGCCAGGCCGTCAATCACCAGCATCGAGCGCAAGGCGCCGCCCTTCCGCGGGGGCGCCGCCAGCAATGATTTGCGCGTGGCGGCCGCGAGCTTCAGCGGCACCACCGTCGTCCCGCGCTGCAGGATGGTCGGGCCGATCAATGGATAGACATGATAGGGGGTCTCCAGCAGGATATGGATCGGCGGCAGCTTGATCACCAGCGGACAGCCGCCGCCGGCCGCATAATGATATCCCAGCTGCGCTGTCGTCAGCATGTTGCCGACCATCGGCGATACCAGATTGCCGGCGCCGTCGATGAAGCTGAAATGCGCCGCGAGCTGCGCCGGGTTGTTCGGCAACCGCGCCGACGGATTGATCCGCAGCCAGCATTCATAGAGCCGGTCGATATTGGCGTGATGGCTGTAGAAGATCGGGTCGTTCCCGGCCGAGGGCACATAGCCCATATAGCCGCTCGGGCAGCTCGCCACCCCGGTCGCGCAGTGCACCGCGCCGTGCGGGGTCTGCTCGATCGCGCTGTTGAACGGGCTGTAGGTCGAGGCCGGCATCGCCCCGGCAGTCGACGTCACTGACGACGACAGCGCCGCAGTGCCGGCGTTGAGCTGCGCCTGGCGGTTGGCGACGTACAGCGGGTTGGGCTTGGTCACCCCGCCATCGACATAGGTCGGGCTGCGATAGGCCGGCGGGATATGGCCGTCAGTCTCATAATCCCAGAAAGGCAGGCGGAGATTGGGGTCGCCCGCCGCCTGCCGAAGCACCTGCTCGAAATAGAAGAGATACATGCGGTGCCAGGTAAGGAACTGGATCGTGCCGTGCTGGCAGGTGCACCAGGTCGCGATCTGGTCGGGCGTCGCCTTGGATTGCAGCGAGAGCCCGCTCATCCCCGGATAGTTCAGACCGGAAGCTGACGAGCAGCCGGTGCCGATATAGGCGTGCATGTTCGCCCAATAGCGCAGGCTGCGCTTGAAGTCGGCGCTGCCCTGCGGCGCCGAGTTCCAGGCGATCATCTGCGCGATGCCGCGGCGCAGGCTGGCGAGCTGGGTCGCGTTGAGGGCGGTGATCGACTGGCGGGTGGTGTTCAGCGGCGGTGGTGGCGGCAGCCCGCCGACCGTCGTGCCCAGCGCATCGGCGGCGACCGTCTGCAGCTGCGCGGTCGCAAAGGCCCACATCCATCGGTCGAGCTGCGGGTCGCTGGCCGATGCGAGGAACGGGGAGCGCGCGGCCGACGTGGTGGCGCTCGTCCCGGCATAAGCGGCTGGCATTGCCAGCGTGGCAGCCCCGAAAAAGGCGATTGAGTACAGTGTTTTCATGGCGGATACCCCTCGAACGAGTACAATGTCCCGAACGCACAAATAGCGCTTCAGTCGGTAGTCCTGTCGACGCTCCGACTCGCGGCGGTTAACTTCGCCGTCTCCGCCATGATAATAGGGGCTAGTACTGCGCTGGTCTTGGAGAGATGAAGCCGGTCTGGTGGGAAAGGCGGCGCAGACTGTCGCTGAATTGCAAATACGGCGAAGAAATGCGCCGTGCTCGCCGCGGCGGCCCGGCTCCCGTTACTTCACGCTATAGGCCACCAGTGCCGGGCTTCCGTTCAGCGTGGTCGTTACCAGTAGCAGACCGTCGCGCGATATGGCGATATTCCCAGGAGTCGTCGCTGACCAGACAACCGGGTGCGCCGGATCGGTTGCCGAGATCGCATAGAGCTTCAGGCCGGTGCTCAGTAAAATCAGCGTATCGGTCGCGACGATATTGCCGGTGATATAGGTATAGTCGTCCTGGGGACGCATCCATGACCACAGGATCGATCCATCGGCCTCGCTCACAGCATCAAGCTGCGACAGAGTCGCTGAATAAATCGTTCCTTTAGCGATTGCCGGTGCAGTCACATAGCTGTTGGTTCCAAGCTGGGTAGCCGCTCCGCCCGAAGTGAACTTCACAAGCGGCTTGTAATAACCCGTCCCGCTTTGCAGGATGACGTTGCCATTCGTGCCCAGCATCGGTCCGCCGAGATAAGTGTAGCCGCCCCAACTGAAATAAGGATCAGCAAAAGAATTGACTCGCGTCCCGGTCAGGCGGTCGAAAACGTCGAGGGACGAACCCGAATAGTAATAGACATGCTGGGCGTCGACGGCGGGGGTTTCTCCACCATAAATCCAAGGGCCCTGCCCTGCCGAATCCCAGCGCGTCTCGCCGCTCGCAAGTGCGTATGCCGTGACCTCGTTGCCGAAATATCCGGCCGCCAGGTGCAGAGCGTCGCCATAGGGGGTCGGGGCGGTGAACGGCGACCATTGCGAGGCGAACGTCATGTTCGACAACGCCACATTGCCCGTCGCGGCGTCGAGGGCAACAATTGGATTGGTGACGGACGACATCACCATATAGGGAACGAAGACCTTGTTGTCTGCGATCGCCGGGGCGCTCACATAAGCGGTCGTGCCGATCGGATACACCCATTGCGGTGCGCCCAGCATCGAGAGCGAGACGATGCTGTTGGAGGAATAGTCTCCCCGCACAATGAAGATCGAGCTTCCTTTGGTCGCCACCGCCGACATGCCGCCCGTGCCGGCAGGCTGCCACACCCAGCGCTTCTTGAACGTGCCTGTGTAGCTGGCATGGACATAGCCGCTATGCCCGGCATCGCGCTGATAGGTTACCCAGTCCTTCAGCGCGACGTTGATCGTATAGGTGAAAACCTGTTCGGTGCCCGGCCATGGATGGGCGCAGGGGCTGTCGCGGCACATGCGGAAAGTGACCGTGCCGGTGGTCACGCCCCCCGGCAGGGTAGCAACCGACTTGAACGCAGCGCGATAGACGTTCGGAGCCGACATGACGATCGGCCCGTCCTGGCTCAGCTTCGCAGGGTCGAATTGGACATCTGGGAAGAGTGGCTTGTCATATGCCGGCGTCGATGCCCTGAACTTGATCGCCGTATCGGTGGCGCCTTCGGTGACGTCGACTGTCTGCGCGGCCGGATACAGCGTCGGCCTTGTCTGCGCGAGGGAGGGCACCGCCCACAGCGCCGCCAGGGCACCGATGGTCGATTTCATTGCGCGCATGAATTATCCCCCCCCCCCCCGGGTCGACGCGTGGTCAACGCGCCCATCTCGCCGCCTGCTGCGACTCGCAAGTCACTGAAATGCACGATTACCTTTCCCGCCGCAATCCGGCCGCCGCTTGCGTTTGGCGATTTCATTCCCATCTCGCCACCCTGCGGCTCAGGCCTTGCCCAATCCGAACAAATCTGGAACAAACGCCGATATGCTGACCCACATATCCGTCCGCGGCGCGCGCGAACATAATCTCAAGGATGTCTCGATCGACATCCCGCGCGACACGCTCACGGTCATCACCGGCCTGTCGGGCTCGGGCAAGTCGAGCCTCGCCTTCGATACCATCTATGCCGAAGGGCAGCGCCGCTATGTCGAGTCGCTCTCGGCCTATGCGCGCCAGTTCCTCGAGCTGATGCAGAAGCCCGATGTCGATCATATCGAGGGCCTCTCGCCCGCCATCTCGATCGAGCAGAAGACGACCAGCCGCAACCCGCGCTCGACCGTCGCCACCGTCACCGAGATCTATGATTATATGCGCCTGTTATGGGCGCGGGTCGGCATCCCCTATTCGCCCGAGACCGGCCTGCCGATCGCGGCGCAGACCGTCAGCCAGATGGTCGACCGGGTGATGGCGCTGCCCGAGGGCACGCGGCTCTATCTGCTCGCGCCGGTCGTGCGCGGCCGCAAGGGCGAGTATCGCAAGGAGATGCTCGAATGGCAGAAGGCCGGCTTCACCCGGGTGCGCATCGACGGCGAGCTCCACGAGATCGATGAGGCGCCGGCGCTCGACAAGAAGTTCAAGCATGACATCGAAGTAGTGGTCGACCGGCTCGTGGTCGGGCCGGACATGGCGACCCGGCTGGCGGACAGTTTCGAGACGGCGCTGAAGCTGGCCGAGGGGCTGGCCTATGTGGATCTGGTGGATACGACCGTGGCTCAGCTAAGCCCCTCCCCTGAAGGGGAGGGGCTTAAGAAGAACGCCGTCCGCGAAGCCCCGCAAACCTTCGTCGCCGAAGGCAAGATGAAGAACACCGGCATCCCCGCCAACCGGATCGTCTTTTCGGAAAAATTCGCCTGCCCGGTCTCCGGCTTCACCATCGCCGAGATCGAGCCGCGCCTGTTCAGCTTCAACGCCCCGCAAGGCGCCTGCCCGGCCTGCGACGGCCTCGGCGAGAAGATGCTGTTCGATGAGGAACTCGTCGTCCCCAACCACGCGCTCAGCATCAAGAAGGGCGCGGTCGTGCCCTGGGCCAAGTCCAACCCGCCCAGCCCCTATTACATGCAGGTGCTCGGCAGCTTGGCTCGCGAATTCGGCTTCAGCCTCGATACGCCCTGGGAGGATCTCCCCGGCGAGGTGAAGCTGATCATCCTCCACGGCACCGCCGGCAAGCCGGTCACGCTCACCTTCGTCGACGGCCGCAAGTCGTACGACGTGAAGAAGCCCTTCGAAGGCGTGATCGGCAACCTCAACCGCCGCCTGCTCCAGACCGAGAGCGCCTGGATGCGCGAGGAGCTGTCGAAATATCAGAGCAGCGCCGCCTGCGAGGTATGCCACGGCGCGCGGCTCAAGCCCGAGGCGCTGGCGGTCAAGATCGGCATGCGCGACATCTCCTCGGTCACCCGCCTCTCGGTGGTGGATGCGCTCGCCTGGTTCACGGACGTTCCGCACGTCCTCACCGGCCAGCAGCGCGAGATCGCCGAGCGCATCCTCAAGGAAATCCTCGAACGGCTCGGCTTCCTCAACAATGTCGGGCTCGATTATCTCAACCTCGATCGCACCAGCGGCACGCTGAGCGGCGGCGAGAGCCAGCGAATCCGCCTTGCCAGCCAGATCGGCTCAGGGCTCTCGGGCGTGCTCTACGTCCTCGACGAGCCGAGCATCGGCCTCCACCAGCGCGACAACGACATGCTGCTCAAGACGCTCAGGCGGCTGCGCGATCTCGGCAACACCGTGCTGGTGGTCGAGCATGACGAGGATGCGATCCGCACCGCCGATTACATCATCGACATGGGCCCCGGCGCCGGCGTCCATGGCGGCGCGGTGGTCGCGCAGGGCACGCTCGACCAGATCCTCGCCTCCAAGGGCAGCATCACCGCTGACTATCTCAACGGCACCCGCGAGGTCCCACTCCCGGACCAGCGCCGCAAGGGCAATGGCAAGAAGCTGACGGTGCACAACGCCACCGCCAACAATTTGCGCGGCGTCACCGCGAGCATCCCGCTCGGCACCTTCACCTGCGTCACCGGCGTGTCGGGCTCGGGCAAGTCGAGCTTCACCATCGACACGCTCTATGCCGCCGCCGCGCGCTCCTTGAACGGCGCCCGCGTCCTCGCCGGCAAGCATGAGAAGGTCACCGGCCTCCAATATCTCGACAAGGTGATCGACATCGATCAGTCGCCGATCGGCCGCACCCCGCGCTCGAACCCGGCGACCTATACCGGCGCCTTCACCCAGATCCGCGACTGGTTCGCCGGCCTCCCCGAAAGCCAGGCGCGCGGCTACAAACCGGGCCGGTTCAGCTTCAACGTCAAGGGCGGCCGCTGCGAGGCGTGCCAGGGCGACGGCCTGCTCAAGATCGAGATGCACTTCCTGCCCGATGTCTATGTCACCTGTGACGTCTGCCACGGCGCCCGCTACAATCGCGAGACGCTGGAGGTGAAGTTCAAGGGCAAGAGCATCGCCGATGTGCTCGACATGAACGTCGAGGATGCAGTCGAATTCTTCAAGGCAGTCCCGCCGATCCGCGACAAGATGGCGATGCTGGCCGAGGTCGGCCTCGGGTACGTCAAGGTTGGCCAGCAGGCGACGACGCTCTCAGGCGGCGAGGCGCAGCGCGTGAAGCTAGCCAAGGAACTCTCGCGCCGCGCGACCGGCCAGACCCTCTACATCCTCGACGAGCCGACCACCGGCCTGCATTTCGAGGATGTGCGCAAACTGCTCGAAGTGCTCCATGCGCTGGTCGATCAGGGGAATACGGTGGTGGTGATCGAGCACAACCTCGATGTCATCAAGACGGCCGACTGGGTGCTCGACCTCGGCCCCGAGGGCGGCGTGAAGGGCGGCGAGATCGTGGCGGAAGGCACGCCGGAACAGGTGGCCAAGGCGAAGGGCTCATTTACCGGTCATTATCTCAAGCCGCTGCTGGAACGCGGGCGGGAGAGCGTGGCGGCGGAGTAGGTTGTGATGGGGTAATGCATCCTCGCCGAGCCGCTGCGCGAATGATGTTGCTAATATGTTCTCTATAGCGCACTCTGTTGTGCCACGGCGTGATACTGTGCGGGAGGAGAGATAAAACGCTGACGCTGGCTTTTGTGCTGACGTCTGCCTGCTCGCAAAAGACTGAGCGGGCTCCCGCCAGGCCGCACATTTCGGGCCATGCGGCGGTTACGGTGCCGACATCCGCTCCCGCATCGGCGGGGCTATCCGTGGATGGCTGGCTCGTGAGAAGCGTGATGACGCCGTCGCCGCGCCCAGGCCGCTGGGAGCATGCTGGCGCATATCTGGTTCGCTCCCGTGAACCCAAGCTCTGGATAGTGCCGACAAGCAACCTGCCGACTATTCCCTATAGCCCGACGAGCAAGAGCGTCGCGCACGATGGCGGCAGTCCGGAGCTGTGCGAGCGCATCGTTAGCCTGACCGAGCCCCGCACGTCGGCTGGCCGATGGGCGCGCGCCCGAGGCTGGCGGGTGGCATTCGAGGCGCCACTCGGACCGTTGACCGCCACTGTCCTGGTTCGGCGCTATATCTACACGTTCCAGGGGTGCTGGTCGTTCGATGGCCGGATTGTTCTGTTCGACAGGGACAAGCCCGTCGCTACCGTTATAACGGCGCCCACCGAGCTCATTCAGATCGGCCTGGTCGAGCCAACCGAGCGCGCTGCCTTGCGGGTGGAAACCATCTCGAACGATGTGCCCTTCGGTGATCTCGTGTTCAGCCATGGTCGGATCGAAGCTGAACCGCTCCCGCCACAGGATATGGTTTGTGACGGCAGGGCGGCCGTTCCCAATGTTTTCGGCGTGCCCATCATTGAGGCAAGCAGAGTGCTGCGTGGCGCCGGCTGGAGGCCGGTGCCGCCGCCGACATCGAAACTGGCCGAAAACCTCGGCGTAGCTGCACGGTACGACAAAGGGCTGTCCGAGGTTACCGAATGCACCCCAATGGCCGTCTGCGGTTTCCAGTATCGCTCCCGCGGAATCGTGACGGAGTTGTCGGTGATCGCCGATGGCGGGAGCGAGTTCGTGTATCGCCATGACGAAAACTGCTCCGGGCGTGCGCGTCGTCGTCAGTGATGCCATGCGTGCGGCGCGGTGATGGCAATCGGCTGGTCGCGATCGCCGTTTTCAGTGCTCACCGGGGCGGCAAAACCATTGTGCCGGAGCAATCCGGCTCATAGTCGGTGATGATTCCGCCCGATGTTTGCACTTCCATCCACGCCCTGCCCGATTGATAGCGAAATCCGCAGAACCCTGTGGGGCTGCACCCGGTAACCTCGGTTATCCCCTTTCGATAAAAATCACTTCCTTCGAGATCCGCGAAAAAATCATCGCCGTCTGGGTCCTTGGCGATTTCGGGAGGGGCCGCCCGCACCGGTTGCCATCCGGCCTTGCGCAATATGCTGCGCGCGCGATTGATCGATTGGCCGTATATATTGGGCACTGCCTTCCGCCCCCCGCAGAACCTGTCCACCGGCGGCAGTGGCTTTATCTCGATGTTCCGCGCTTTCAGCACCACGTCGCCGAATGGCACTTCCCGTATGTTTTGGAGCCGCAGGCGATCGTCGGGGCCGCCGAAATAATCGGCCTGATAGCCATTGACGCTGCTCGTCACGATTGTCGCGATCGGCCGATCTCCGTCAAAAACGCTAATCCTCCCGTCGATCTGGCTGCAGGTCTGGGCCTCATAATAGTAGCTCCGCAGGACATTGACGAAAGTGAGCGGTCCAAGCCGCGCTTCCGCCGCGACACGCCAGCCTCGCGATCTCGCCCAGATGCCGGCTGGCGTTACCGGCGGCGGAACATACCGGCCGCAGAAATCATACTGATCTCTCCTGAAGGCAACCACCGGAAGGTCGGTGGACGGTTCGATCGACGCGGTGCGTACCAGCGTTCGCACATCATATTTGCCGGCATGAAACCATGTTCCGACATGCAATGCCGGCTTGAACGCAAACACCGGCCGGTCATCCGTTTCCCGCGCCACTGTCGATGTTGGCGCAATCTTTGCCGGATGACGCGACCTCCCGCCAGCCGCCGAGTGCTTCTCTTCCTGTTTCGCTGAACATGCAGCCAGCAGACAAAGGGCCGCCAACACTCCTGATCGGCCCTCCATCGCCTCGCCCCGCGCTAATCCTGCCCAAGCAGAATTGATCCCCTTTTGTTCCAAAGAAGTCAATTGGCTTTTCCAGCAGTCGATCAAACCGGAGCCCGAGCGTGCACGAAGGACCGGGGGACCGTCGCTAAGGTCACGCCCGAACAGGTGGCCAAGGCGAAGGGAGCTTCATGGGGTATTGTTTCGAGCCGCTGCTCGGCGCGGGCGGGAGAGCATGGCGGCGGAGCAACGGCTTCGTCCGCTACCGGCATCCTCTCAATACCACATCTGTTTCGCTACATTATCCACACTGATAAAGCGAGGATTTCGATAAATACCGGATAGTATTACTTGGTTTGGCATTCTTCGTAATGCTGCACCACCTCCTCTCCTTGTGTATAAAGCATGACTTTTATTTCGCCACGCTTATAGTGAAACTCGCAAAATCCCCTCGGATCGCAATTTTTTTCCTCTTTGAATCCTCTATTATACATATTATAGTCGTCGCTGTTCTCGAACTCTAGGGAGCCATCGGGATTCTTCGTCACGACCGGCGGCGGTTGCGGATCGGCCTTCCATCCCGATCTGCCTAGTATCGAACGCGCCTGGGCAATCGGCTTTCCGAACACATTGGGCAATGTCGCCGCGCCATCACAAATGCTGTCGGATCGCGGCAGGGGCCGCACCTCGATGTCCCGCCCCTCGACAAACAGATCGCCAAAGGGTTTGAACCACATATTCGTGAGTCTCAAGGCGCCGTTCGCCCTCACCCCGAGCCCGTCGACCTGGCCTTCGTCGTCGGCATCGCCCACATGGACGCTGGCAATCGGCTTGCCATGGTCGAACAGGATAATTCTGCCATCGACCTGGCCGCAGAACTGCGCCTGATAATCATATCGGCGCAGAACACTCACAACAGTCAGCGGTCCGAACGTCCCCTGGTCATCCACGCGCCAGCCGCGCGATCTCGCCCATCTCCCTTCGGGCGTCTCCCGTATTGGCCCCTCAGAGCCGCAAAAGTCGCTTTCGTATTTCTTGTAGGCAACCACCGGCAAATCGAGGCTCGGCGCGATGGAGACATTGGGCACGAGCGACCGAACACGATAGCTGCCGGCCTGATACCATATCCCCGTCTTCAGGATCGGCGCGGGAGCCCCCTTGTCCTCATCGGCGGACATCACTGTCCGCGACGGTTTGGCGCGAGGTCGGGCATGGTCGCCGCCTTCCTTGCCCGAGCAGGATGACGCCAGGCAAAGGACCGCGAGAAAAACTGATCGCCTCTTCATCGCGCCACCCGTTCATCATGCCGCACCCGCAAATACAATGATCCCCTTTTGTTCCGATTAGGTCAACACCTATTGTGTCTTGGGGATCGGGAATCCCTTTATCCCGAAAGCGTCCCATCTGGTGGGCGGGATGAAAGCCCATGGAAGCGTCTTGTCGGTCTTCCAGGCCTGCTCGGCCTAGCTGAATTCCGCCCGCCTTAATGCAAGATGCCTTGCGAACTCGGCGGGCAGATCACGGAAAGGCTGGCTTGGGCTCTTCGGCCCTCCCTGTAACCTATTCTTGTCCTGATAACCGTAACGGCTATGGTCCTCGTCCATGCTGACATGGATCGAGGCGAACACGCCTGACGCCAGAGTAAGGGCCCTGCTCAAATCGCCGTTCATCAAGGCGTCGATAGCGCGGCTCTGATATAGTTGCGTGATAGCGATCAGATCCTGCGTGACCGGGGAAAAGTCATTCCGGGACCACAGCTTCTGGCCGAAGTTTTGCCAAGGGCCAGGCTCGATCTGATAGCGCCCGCTCGCGGACCTGCCACCGTGAAAGGTGTCGAGATCTGGGAGTTTGGGTGGATTTTTGCCATGGGACAAATAATAGCCCAGCTTGTCCGCACCCTCATTGTGCGCGATCACGTCGAGAAGGGCCTTCACCTCGGGCAGAGTGTAGAGATAGGCGACATAGTCCCTTATCTTTTTACGCTCCGCAGGCGATCTTTTCTCATTGATCTGCAGGCCGTCGGGATAGGGAATATCCGGCTTGGCGAGCGGTTCGATTTCTGGAAGCCACGCGCGCATTTGCGGCGTTGTCCGATAGTCATTGCCGAAAGAATATTTCTGGCCGCCAAAGCCGCCGAAGCGTTTCAAAAGGTCGTCGCCGAACGGTGCGGGGCTCTGCGTCTTCACGATGGTCTTCGCCGCCGCGATCGCCTGTTTGGCCCGTGCGATGGCGTCATCCATCGCGGCCTTCGCACCGTCGTCTTTCGCAGCCTTGGCGTCGGCGGCTTGGGTGGCCTTCGCGCTGGCGGGTGAAGGCGTGGCGGGCGTCGGATCGGCGATTGCTACGCTGGCATTTTCGGTCGTGCTGGCGCTATCCGGCGGTGTCGATGCATCCGATACTCCGGGCGCAGCCATATCGGGCGCGGCATCTCGCGCGGAGTCGTCCGCCGAATAGTCAGGGGTCGGCCCGCCCGACCCGCCATTGCCCGGTTGGCTCGACAGCCCGCCATCGACGACATTCGGGCCGGCCTCCGGATCGATCACCTCGCCGCCATTGGTCTCCGATGGACCCCTCGCGATCAATCCGCCGTCTCCCCCACCATTCGCCGGCGCCCGAAGCGCAGCCGAGCCCCCCATCGCCCACCATGTCGCTGCCTGCGCAGCGCTGTAGCCGCGCGGGGCGATTCCTTCCGCCACCAGCGCATGGCCGAGATATTCCTCCACTTCGGGATAGGTCGCGGCGCGCTTGCCCTCGGTCAGCACGTCGAGGTCCCTCTGCATCCGCGAGAGCAGGCGCATCGCGATATAGCCGCCCTTGGGGTGAAGCGCGGCCATGTCGTCGGGCACGCGCAGGCTTCCCTGCTTCGTGGCGGGCGGGGCAGGCGGCGGCGGACCGGCCGGCGATGTCTGTCCGATCGAGAGGGGCGGCGCGCCCGCACCCGGAGCGGCACTCGGGTTCGTCGCCGGCGCCTCGGCTGGAGAGGCGGGCGGTTGCGCCGTGCTGTCGACGGCGTCGGACGGGTCGGTGAAGGGGTCGATGGGCATTTCGGGCCTCGCTGGTCTCGGGCAGGCTGGAGACCGCTCCAGCGCCGCCGAAAAGGGGCTAGCCATGTTCGACCTAGGGTTGAATCAGCCTTGGCCGAAGCTGGATTGTGCCGGCGCGCTGGCGTCGCATCGGTCGCCGGGCTGCGTGCCGGACGGTGGCGCAGGTCCATCGCATTTGGCGCGACTCTCTCTGGCCAGGCGTTCCTTCTCGAGTTATGATCCCTTTTTGTTCTCGCGCGGTCGATGCGATTCGGCTCCGGTGAGACCGAAGGATTGAGGGCAGGGGAGAGGGGCATGGCACGGCAACACCATTTCTCGGGATCGCGCCGGTCAGCGTGGACCGTGGTCGCGCTCTCGGCCGGCATCGTCCTCTGCGCGCTGATCGCGGCGCCGCTCGATGCTGAATACCACCCATCGACCAGAGCGATCATGAAGATGTCGCGCGAAGAGGCGAACCGGCAGGCCCAGGACGATCTGCTCTCGATCCTGGAGCCGACCGGAAAGATCAGCGCCGAGATGTGGCGCGAACTCCATGATGTCACCCTGAACACGCGGTCGTTCGGCACCGATTTCGACGGCGTCTGCCGCCGCGACACCCTCACCCTGCGCTACACGGGGGCGGTGCCCGGTGCACCGAGCAGGGACAAGCCGGTTCGCCCGTACAGCATCGAGGCGCGACCCGTTTTTCATATCGTCCACCTTCCCAAGGTCGAGAAAGATATGGGGCAGCCGGACGCCTCGCACATCTGGCAACCTGCCTGTGTCGATGTCGACAAGGCCTGGCTGAAACGGGCCCGTGCCGATGGTCGGGAACTCGGGGAATGGGATCGGGCCACCTGGGCTGACGCGAAGGATGCATTTCAGGTCGTGCAGGCGGGCTTCTTGCTGGAAAAGGCGCTTGCGGCCGTCAAGGCAGGCACACTGAAGCTCCAGTCATGCCCCCATTTTCTCCCCGCGCTCTACCACTCTTGCGAAGAGGAGGTTGCTGGTGTCGGCAGCGCCTCGGATATCGGGGTCGTCGAGTCCTGCCCGGCGCAGCCGGGCGTGATTTGCTATTCGATCGATTTTCCAGGGCCTGGAACCATCCTGAAAATCGTCTCCCGCGGCGATGCGGCCAGCGTGGTGTCCGGCGATATTCTCTCGATTGACGTGGACGATTACCTGATGGTGGACGGACGGAAATTTCCGGGGCCGTAGCGTAAAGGGCACAAGGCACGCGCAATTACGGTGCCACGTGCAATAACCCCCAAACTCAGCGCCCGATTGACATAACCACCAACCTCGGTTCCAATCCCGCCATGCCACTCGACCTGGACCGGATCGACGAAGCCACGCTCGCGCTGCTCTATCTGGGCCTGCACGACGAGCGCCGTGCCTGGAAGGGGTTCGATTGGGACGCGACCGATCGCCTTCACGCAAGGGGTCTGCTGGCCGATCCGCGTAACAAGAACAAATCGGTGGTCCTCACCGATGAGGGGCTGGCTGCCGCTAAGGCCGCCTGTGCCAGGCTATTCGGTGAGGAAAGCGACGCCTGACTACCGCGCAGGTGCGACCCACTCGGTGATCGCAAACCATTCTACCTGCTCCGCTTCGTGATCGCCACGCGCCCCGACTTGGCCCGCGCGAGGATCGCCGCCAGCACGGAATCGAACAATTGCTGCGGAATATACCCGTAAAAGGGCGTCGCGGCGGGCCCTCGCCCGACCAGGCGGACATCTGGCCCGGGCCATAGAAAACGGTTGAGCTCGGTCACCATGATCCAGCAGCGCTCGGCATCGAGGCCGAGATGCGCCTTCACCCTGGTCGGCACCTCGAACCCGTCGGCGGGGTGGCGCGGCTGCTGAGTCGTGATCGGCACCACGAGCAATTCAGTGCCATCGTCCACGATCTTTCGCGAGATGACGACAACCACCGGGCGATCCTTGCGCCCATCCTCCTCGCCCCGCTCGGCCTCACGTGCCCAGAGATAGGCGTAGGACAGGACGTCAGTCGGTTCCGGTATCGTCCATGAGGTGGTTGAGCGCGATCGACTTGGCTGGGGCGCTGACGGTTTGGAGGGCTTCGAGGGTTTCGTCATCCAGGTCTTCCGTCCTGATCGCCTGACGGTCCCGTCGCTTGAGCCGCTCATATTCCTTGAGCGAAATCATTACGACGCGAGTCGTCCCGTGCCGCTGGATTCCGACCGGACGCAGCATCGCCTCGTCGGTATAGAAACCGAACCGGCCGGCCACATCCTTCGCTGAAACGGCGAACAGGGGTTCTGCCATGATGACCCTCCTTGGTCGATAGCCATTTTGGCTATAATGGCGATTATAAGGATAAGCAATATTTTCGAAAATTCGGGAAAAAATGAGGGCATAAGGGCGGGTCGCCAGCCCGCCGGTCGACGGCGTGATCAGAAAGCGCCCGTCAGCCCGTTTTGACTGCTGCGTTGGCTTCCTGCTTCAGGGCGTGCGCTTCGATAAGGGCGGCGCGCAGCGCAGCGGAGATCCCGAGCCCGAAGCGGCAGCTACCGGTCTTGCTGAAGCTGGGAGAGCGTGCCGCGAACCCAGGCGACGAACGCCTTGTTGGCCTCGCGCACCGTCCGTGCCGAGGCTTTGTAGTCGGCGATATTCTCGCCCAGCCTGATGGCGGGCCAGGCAGCCTGATGCAGCGCGGCGGCCGAGCGCATCCGGGAGAATTTGTTGCGATATTCCTGGTTGAGGCCCGGGTCGGCCGCGCGGAAGATCGGCTCGGCAACCTCGCCGACCTTGGCGATCTGGGCGGAGAGGTCGCGGCGCAGCTTGATCAGCTCGTGCTTGCGCGCATCGTCGGTGCGATCGGCGATGCCGGCCAGCGCGGCCTGCACTGCCTCAAGCGTATTCAGCTCGCGGGCGAGGGTTGCAAGGTCGGTCATCGCGTGCCGTGGCCCGTTGTTGAAAGGCGTCTGGCAGGCGATCGCAGCGTTGCCGATAGCGGGCCGGTCGGCCGCAGCCCCGCCGGATTCAAGCGCGTGGCCAGTCCTTCGAAGCCGGTAAATGCGAATTCCCCACCCATGGGGCGCAACCTAGATGACATCCGCCCGCACCCCCTATCCGTTTCCCGACTCGGCTATAGGTTTTCCTGAATTCCGGTGTCGCCGGCAGGCGCTTTTCATTGGCCCCGGAAGGCGCTGTTTCAGCCGCATGGTGCGGATGCGCGCGGGTTGCAGCGGGCGGCCCGTCATTCGGATCAGCCATCCTTGTCGCATGTCGGATGATGCCATCGCGAGGCAGGCGGGCCGGCCCGATCCGGCCGGGCCGGCGCGTGCTTCAGCCAGCACTGCTCGCCTGCGTGGCGGGGTTGCGCGACATCGCCTGCGCCACGCGGTCGAGCGCCGCCGTCATCGCCTGCCCCAGCTGCGGCGCGATACCGGGCTGTTCGGCGATCGCCCGCGCCATTGCCTGGCTCCATTGCCGCCCCGCTTCGGGGTCGATCCGCATCCGCCCGTGGAGCGACATGATGCACGTCCCGCGATGTTCCTCATGCCAGTCACGCGGACCGCCCGCCCAGGCCGCGAGAAATCCCGCCAGCGAGACGCGCATCGGCGCCAGGTCGGCCGCGTGCATCGCACGCAGCGCGGCATAGGCCGGGTCCTCATCCATCAGATCGTAGAAACGGTTGACGATCGCCCCGATCACCGGGGCGCCGCCGAGCAGGTCATAGGGGGTTTGTTGGCCGGTCGTCATGGGCCGGCTTATGGAGGGAAGCGCGGCGGTCACAATTGACCGGGGTCAAAAGTCCGGGATTGCAGTGGCGGCGCCTTCAATCCCCGCACCGCTGCACCCGATAGAGTGCAACACGGTAGGGATCGGCCGGTCGATTCAACCCCGGCGCGGATCGTGGGACGGCGCGGGCGGATGGGGCGCTGCACCGGTTCCCGTCCTGCTCTTTGACATGTCCATATTTATCGAACGGTGGCGCGCCGCTGTTCTTTCCAACGCCCGCTGTTAATCCCGCTGTTCGGGCGCCGCCTCGCCGCTGTTCCGCCGCTGTTTTCCCGCTGTTATTCGATAACAGCGGGATCATCCATAAGCATCTGATAATACGCGCGAAATTCTCCCAGAAAATCCAACATAACAGCGGGAAAAAATAATTTTTCGAAGAACAGCGGAAAACAGATGGGGTGGACGCCCCCCGACGGTATCGATGTACCAAGGAGGTGTTGTTGAGCACCTGATAGGAGGCGTCCGTGAGCGAGGTTAGCACGATCGGTTTGGATATCGCAAAGCAGGTTTTTCACGCGCATGGTGCGGATGCGAGCGGTCGGCAGCTGTTCAGCCGCCGGATCGTGCGGCGGAAGGTATTGGAGTTCTTCGCCGATCAGCCGCCGTGCCTGGTGGCGCTGGAGGCATGCGGCGGGTCGCATCACTGGGCGCGCGAACTGATGCGGCTTGGGCATGAAGTGCGCCTGATACCGGCATCCTATGTGAAGCCGTTCGTGAAGCGGCACAAGAACGACGCGGCCGATGCCGAGGCGATCT